>DATHTQ010000126.1:0-3528 GCA_035463055.1 Candidatus Limnocylindria bacterium | reverse complement strand
GAACGTGACGGTGCACGGCACCTTTTGCCCCGGCCCCATCCAGGTGAGGCGCAGGGTGGCCTCATCCGGGGAGTCCGCGCGCATCCAGCGGCCGCCCGGCCCCGCCCAGGTGCCCTCGCGGCGGAGGGTCTCCGGAAGTTCTCCGCCGTCGTCTTCCGGCGCGGGGAACGTCAGGGATTTTGCCACGCGGTTGAGCGAAGCCGCCCGCGGCTTCGCGCCGGGGGCCTTGCCCAGCAGGTCGTCGAGCAGCCCGTGCAGCGCGTCCATCTCGCGGCCCATGTCGTTGAGCCCCGCGGTCACCGCCAGGGCGACGCCGCCCTCGGGGTCCATCAGCATGACCTGGCCGTACATCCCGTCCCCGCGGAAGCGGCCGTGCCGGGCCATCCAGAACTGCCAGCCGTAGCCCTGCTCCCAGTCGCCGTCCCCCGGCTTGTCCGGGTTGCGGTTGTCCACCTGCTTCGCGGTTGCCTGGCGCAGGTAGTCCTCCGGCAGCAGCCGCTTCCCTTCCCACACGCCGCCCGCCAGCAGCAGCGCGGCGGTCCTCGCGATGTCCATGCACGACAGGTGCAGCCCGAACCCCGCCGTGTTGTGGCCGCGTGGGCAGCAGTCCCACTGCGGACGCTTGATGCCCAGCGGGGCGAACAGGCGCGGGAGCAGGTAGTCGCGCAGGGTCATGCCGGCGCGGGCCTCCACCATGCGCCCGGCGAGGTAGGTGCCGTGGGTGTTGTAGTGGAAGCGCGTCCCGGGCTCGTGGAGGACGCGGTGGCGCAGGACCTCGCGCGCCCAGTCGGGCTTCATGCGCAGGTCCCGCGTGTCGCTCTTCTCGTCCAGGCCGGAGGACATCGAGAGCAGGTGGCGCAGCTTCACGTCGTGCAGCCGGGGGTCGTGCCCCGCCGGCAGGCTGCCCGAAAGCACGTCCGCCGCGCTGTCCTCGTAGGACAGCAGCCCCTCCGCCACCGCGATGCCCGCCGCCATGGAGCAGTAGCTCTTGGACAGCGAGAACAGCGTGTGCGGCGCGCCGACGTCCCAGGGCTTCACGTCCACGGCGTATACCATGTTCCCCCGGACGACGCCCAGGGTGTGGATGCCGAGGTCCTTATGCCTCTTAAAAAACCGGGCGACGGCGCCGCCGTCCAGCCCCATCTCCCCGGGTGACGGCACCCGCGCGAACGTATCCATGTCCTGCCCTCCGCGTGCCGCGCTTCCAGCGCCGGCACCCCGATTCCGCCCCCGCGCGTATTCCAGGGGGGCGGCTTTATGATATACTGTTTGCCGTGAAGGCGCAAAATGGAGACGCAGTGATGAACGTGCACGTGTTCGCGTCCGAGGCGCAGGCCGCCCGGGCGGCCGCGTCCCTGTTCGCCGCCCAGCTGCTCAGGAAGCCCGCCAGCGTGCTGGGCCTGGCCACCGGTTCCACCCCCGTCAGCGTGTACGCGGAGCTCGCGCGCATGCATGAGGACGGCGTGCTGGACTTCTCCCGCGCGGTCTCGTTCAACCTGGACGAGTACGTCGGGCTCCCCAAGGACCATCCCCAGAGCTACCACAGCTTCATGCACCGGTCGCTGTTCAGCCGCGTCAACCTGCAGGCGTCCTTCCTCCCCGACGGCGAGGCGGAAGACCTGCCTGCCGAGTGCCGCCGCTACGACGAGGCCATCGCGCGCTCCGGGGGCATTGACCTGCAGCTGCTGGGCATCGGCAGCAACGGCCACATCGGCTTCAACGAGCCGGCGCGCGAGTTCGCCTTCGGGACCAACCTGGTGGACCTCGCGCAGGACACCATCGAGGCCAACAAGCGCTTCTTCTACAGCGCGGCGGACGTGCCCCGGCGCGCGCTGAGCATGGGCGTGGGTACCATCATGCAGGCACGGGGCATCGTGCTGCTCGCCCTGGGCGAGGAGAAGGCGCAGGCCGTCAAGGCCATGGCGGAGGGGCCGGTGACGCCGCGGGTGCCCGCGTCCATCCTGCGCTTCCACCAGGATGCGACCGTGCTGCTGGACCGGGGGGCCGCGAAGCTGCTCACCCGGTGAATGTGGACAACGCCGGGACAGCGGGCGCGCTTCCCCGGCGAAAGTCCAGGCCCCGCAAGGCCGCGCCGTCCCGGGACAACCTGTCCACAATCCCCCGGAAACTGTGGATAACAGCCCCCGGTCCGGGCCGGGGCGACCGACGGGGGCCGAACCCTCCGCACCCAGGAAGCGCGGCAGAGGGCCGGACGGGGTACGGGCAAGGCAAAAGGGCGGCGCGCGTCCACACCCGTCCACAACATCCCGCGCGTTCCCCACACCCCGCAGGGACGGAAAAGCGGCGCGGCGCACGGGGCGCGGGGCTTTTCCACAGGTTCCACACCCCCTACTACTGCCACTGCCAAATTATAAGGAGCACGGGTGCCGGCGCCGGACGCCGCACCCCCGGGAGGACACGACGATGCAGGTAGCGTTCAACGCAGGCGACTTCAACCACGGCATGAGCATGGTCAGCCACGCGCTGCCGGTGCGGCCACAGACGCCCACCATCCATGAGAACGTCATGCTGGAGACGGCCGAGGACGGGATCCGGCTCACGGTGACCGACGGGGAGGTCATGATCCGCTCCACGGTGCCCGCGCAGGTCATGGAGGAGGGGGCGGCGCTGCTGCCCGCCCGCCTGCTGGGCGAGTTCGTGCGCAACCTGGACGGCGACGTGTCGCTGGAGACCGACGGCCAGGGGCGCGCCAGCGTCCACAGCCGCGGCAGCCGCGCGCGCATGGTGCTCGTGGACCCGGCCAATTACCCCACCGTCGAGTTCGAGGAGCCCGAGAGCATCACCGTGCTCCCCCAGGAGCGGTTCAAGAACGCGGTCGGCAGCATCATCTTCGCGCTGGCGGCCGACGAGTCGCGCCGCATCCTGACCGGGTGCCTCATGGAGACCGGCGAAAAGGAAGTGCGCTTCGTCTGCCTGGACGGCTACCGCCTCGCGATGCAGAAGGTCGAGAGCGGGCACGAGCTGCCCCCGGGGAAGGAATACCTCTCCCACATCCTGCCGGGCGCGCTGGTGGGCAACATCGCCCGCATGCTCCCCGACGCCGAGCAGCCCATCACGCTCTCCCTGGGCAAGACCCACATGCGCGCGGAGTTCGGCAGGACCGTGGTCTACGCGCCGCTCATCCAGGGCGAGTACATCAACTACCGCCAGATCCTCCCCACGAGCTGGACCACCGCGGTGCGGGTGGGGCGCAAGGTGCTCCAGGAGGCCATCCAGCGCGGAAGCCTCATCGCGCGCGAGGGCAGCAACAACCTGCTGCGCCTGCGCCTGGAGGACCAGTCCATGACGATCTCCGCCAACGCCGAGGCCGCCAGCGTGACCGAGCAGCTGCCCATCGACTTCGACGGCAGCCCCCTCTCCATCGCGTTCAACGCCAACTACCTGGGCGACGTCGTCAAGAACATCGACACCGACGACCTGTCCATGCGCTTCAACACCAGCGTCAGCCCCTGCGTCGTGAGCCCGGTGTCCGGCGACCAGTACACGTACCTCGTATTGCCTGTTAGG
>DATHTQ010000125.1:0-4468 GCA_035463055.1 Candidatus Limnocylindria bacterium | reverse complement strand
TCCGGAAAACCAGGCCGGAAGTCATCATAACGCATTACGAGAGCGACTACATGAACGACCACGTCCAGGCGTACCTCTCCGCCTTCCGCGCATCCTTCGGGGCGAGCCTTCCCCACTTTCACTGCGCCGATGCGGGGGAGTCGGTGCCGGTCTGCCCGATATACCATATGGACACGGTGGCAGGCGTTGGGTTCATTCCGGTGGAATATGTCGACATCACCGATGAGATCGACCTGAAGCTGAAGGCGCTCAGCTGCCACAAATCACAGGTGGAGTGGATGCTGGAGCACGACGGCATCGATTTCCTGGACTTTGTGAGGACGTGTTCCAGGGTCCGGGGCTACCAGTGCGGCGCGGCGTATGCCGAAGGGTTCCGCCCGAACATCAACTACTTGAGGCTGGGCACGAAACGGCTCCTTCCCTGATCCGATTGAGGGGAGTGCTGCCAAGCTTGGTCATGGGGGTATCAAATGGCTGGCGCTTCCCGCCAGCCACTTTTACTTTCTGGCACGACCCGGTAATCAAGTGTATCCCAGGCGTGCCGCCTCAGCGGCTCCCGGCAGGGGACGCCAACTCGCGCAGGGGAAGGCTCAAGCCGCGCGCCGCGAGGCTGCCGGCAAGCCCCTTTCGGCGGAGCGTCCCCAAGCGGGCCGGACGCGGCGCATGCCGGTCCATGCCGGCACACTTCATCTCGATGGCTTGTACTGCGTCCTGGTACGCGCGCAGGCATGCTTTGTATCGGGTGCTGCGGAGCCAGACTTTGCGTGTGATATAGATGGAAGGCGCGAGGGCGGCAAGCCCATAGACGCAGAGGGTGGCCTCTTCCGTGCCGAGGACCAGGCACCCGGCCAGGTTCAGCCCCGCGAACGTCACGAGGAACAGCGGCAGCAGCCACAGGGGGTACCGGGTCTCGTGAAACCGAAGGAATGCCTGGTGGAGTTCGGCCTCGCGCTGCAGGTCCGGGTTCAGGTTCCGGTGTTTCATGCGATGTCTCCCTGGGACGGTATTCGGACAAGTCCCTACCCTAACATACCGCCCCGGACACGCCCCTATGCCAAACGGCGGAATCATTGCCGGTTGCCACAAACCGGGCGGATGGATTATGGCAGACCATCCAAAGTTGAAATCGGATAGCATTGTGTACAACTCCAAAGCATCACCGCGCTGCGGGCCGGCACAAGGCAGAGCGATGCGCCTGGCGGGCGTCCGCTCACATGTGGCTGACACGCCGTGCAAATGTTCGTTTGTTCCCTATTGACTATTGAAACAACAACGATATGATGAATAACATGGTTGATATGAACGATGCGGCGTGAACCGGGCCTTGGGGGCCGGGCACGCGGCCGGGCGGAGGGGGAGGACGGGTTGATCTACACTGTGACGCTCAACCCCGCGGTGGACAAGACGGTGCGCATCCCCGGCTTCGCCGCCGGGCGCGTGCACCGCGTGGAGGATATTCGCCTGGATCCGGGCGGCAAGGGCGTCAACGTGTCCAAGGCAATCCAGGGCCTTGGCGGCCGCAGCGTCGCGATGGGCATCCTGGGCGGCGCGGAAGGCAGGTGGATCCGGGGGCGGCTGGAGGCGATGGGGCTGGAGGGCGACTTCCTCCTCACCCGCGAACCGACCAGGACGAACCTCAAGATCATAGACCCCCTCAGCCGCGCCACCACCGACGTCAACGAGCCGGGCAAGCCGGTGCGCCCCGCAATCCTCGCGCGGCTGCTGGCCAGGCTGGAGGCGAGGTGCGGCGCGGGGGACGTGGTCGTGCTGTCCGGCAAGGCGCCCCCGGGGACGGACGACACGCTGTACGCGCAGTGGTGCGCCCGCCTGCGCCAAAAAGGGGCGCGGGTGTGCGTGGACGCCGACGGGCCTCTTCTCCAGTATGCCGCGCGGGAAAAGCCCGACGTCATCAAGCCCAATGAGGAGGAGTTCGCGCGGCTCACCGGGAAGCCGGGGATGGGCCTGCCTGACATTGCCAGGGAAGCGCTGGCGCTCTGCGCGTCCGGCGTGGGCCTGGTCGCGGTGTCCCTGGGGGAGCGGGGCGCGCTGTTCGCGCACGGCGTTCGCGTGCTGCACGCGCAGGGCCTGCGGGTGCCGGTGGTCAGCACCGTGGGCGCGGGGGACTCCATGATGGCGGCGCTGGCGCTCTGGCTGGAGCGCGGGGAGCCCCTGGAGCAAATGGCGCGCACGGCGGTCGCCGCGGGCGCCGCCGCGGTCATGGGCGACAGCCCGGGGGTGCTCTCTCCGGAAACGGTCGCAATGCTTCGCAAACAGGTCGTATTGGAGGAGATTATCTGATGAAGACAACCGCGCTCCGGCTGCACGGGGCGGGCGACCTCAGGCTCGGCACGTTCGACCTGCCGCCCATCCGGGAAGACGAGATCCTCGTGAAGGTGGTCAGCGACAGCGTATGCATGTCCACCTGGAAGTGCGCCGTCCAGGGCGAGAAGCACAAGCGCGTGCCCAAAGACGTGGCGCAGAACCCCGTCATCCTGGGGCACGAGTTCGCGGGCGACATCGTGGAAGTGGGCAGCGCGCACAGGGACACGTTCAGGCCCGGCATGAAGTTCACGCTGCAGCCCGCGCTCAACTACAAGGGCAGCATGGCCTCGCCCGGCTATTCCTACCCCTATTTCGGAGGCGACGCCACGTACTGCATTATCCCCAGCGAGGTCATGGAGCTGGGATATTTACTGGAGTACACGGGCGGCGCATATTTCGAGGCGTCGCTCGCGGAGCCGATGAGCTGCTCCATCGGCGCGTTCCACGCGTGCTACCACACGCAGATGGGCGTCTACCGCCACGACATGGGCATCAAGGCCGGGGGCCGGATGGCCATCCTCGGCGGGGCCGGCCCGATGGGCCTGGGAGCGGTGGACTATGCCCTGCACGGGGACAGGAGGCCGGGGGTCCTGGTCGTGACGGACGTAAGCCCCGAGCGGGTCCGCCGCGCGAGGGAGCTGTTCCCCGGGGAGGAAGCCCGGCGGTGCGGCGTGGAGCTCGTCGTCGCGGACGTGTCCGGCGTGTCGGACCAGGCCGCGTACCTGCGCTCCCTGTACCCCGAGGGGTTTGACGACGTGTTCGTGTACGCCCCGGTGCGCGAGGCCGCCGACGCCGCGTCCGCCGTCCTGGGCCGCGACGGGTGCCTCAACTTCTTCGCCGGCCCGCAGCAGCCGGACTTCCGCGGCGAACTCAACTACTACGACGTGCACTACAACGCGACCCACGTGCTGGGCACGACCGGCGGCAACCTGGACGACATGAAGGAGGCGCTGGCGCTTTCGCGGGACGGGCGCATCACGCCGGCCGTCATGGTGACGCACATCGGCGGGCTGGACTGCGCGGCGGACACTGTGCTGCGCCTGCCGGACATCCCGGGCGGCAAGAAGCTGGTCTACACGCACATCCGCATGCCGCTGACCGCCATCGCGGACTTCGGCGCCCTCGCCGGGGAGGACGCGCGCTTCGGTGAGCTGGCGCGCATCGTGGGGCGCAGCCGCGGGCTGTGGTCTCCCGAGGCGGAGCGATACCTGCTCGCGCACTGGACGGCCTGACCAACCATAACCATATAAATATTGAAGAGGAACGGGGATATGGCAAAGCACCTGGTCGTGATATCCGAGGACGCGCTGGTCTATGAGGACCTGGAGACCCTGATGACGCTGCCCAATTTCTCGTCCATCCGGGAAAAGGCCGCGCGGGTCAGCCGCTCGCGCGCCGTGTACCCGTCGCTCACCTACCCCTGCCACACGAGCATGCGCACCGGCGTGTACCCGGACCGCCACGGCGTCGTCAACAACGAGCGGGACACCCTGGGCGAACGCAGTTCCCCCTGGGTGCTGATGAACGACGCGGTCCGGGTCCCGGACATCTTCGACGCCGCGAAGAAGCGGGGGCTCACCACCGCGGCGGTGTTCTGGCCGGTCACGGGCAACCACCCTTCCATCGATTACCTCGTCAACGAGTACTGGCCCCAAAGCCCGGGAGAGACCACGCGGGAATGCTTCGTCAACTCCGGCAGCAGCCCGGAGGTCATGGAGAAGGTCGTGGACAAACACCTGCCGGGGCTGGTCAACCGCGTGCACCCCTTCTGCGACGCGTTCATCCACGCCTGCGCGTGCACGATGATCCGCGAGTTCAAACCCAACCTGCTGATGATCCACCCGGCCAACATCGACGCCTACCGGCATTCCACCGGGCTGTTCTCGCCGATGGTGACCCACGGCCTGCACGAGATCGACCTGTGGCTGGGCGACGTCATCAAGGCCGCGCGGGACGCGGGCATTTACGACGACACGGACTTCGTCATCACCAGCGACCACGGGCAGCTCAACATCGTCAGGACCGTGTCCCCCAACGCCGTCTTCGCCGACCACGGGCTCATCACGGTGGGGGAGAACGGGGAGTTTGTGGATTACGCCGCGTGCTGCAAGTCCACCGCGCTGTCCGCGCAGGTGTGGCTCAGGGA
>DATHTQ010000124.1:0-3290 GCA_035463055.1 Candidatus Limnocylindria bacterium | reverse complement strand
CCCCCACCGGAGACACGCGCGGCTTTGAGATCCCCCGGTACGACGACGACTACGACGACGAGGAGCCCTACCGCCGCCGCTGGCCGTGGGTGGTGCTGGTGCTGGTCATCCTGCTGCTGGCCGCCTCCGCCGCCGCGTATTTCCTCCCAAGCAATTCCCAGGGCCTGCTGGGCACCGCGCGCGGCGCGGTCCACAGCGTGGTGGAGCGGGGCATGGGGCTGTTCGGCCTGGGCAAAAAAGAGCCGCCGCAGCTCGTGCGCTTCGAGACGCCGGAGGCGGCCGTCCTCACCGGGGTGCAGACGGTGTTCACCTTCACCGCGAACAAGTCCATCGACGGCGTGCGCATCCTCGACGAGGTGGACGAGGAGATCACGGGCGTCGCCGCGTCCCAGAACCCGCCGGACAATACGGTCTGGATGCTGCGCGCGGTGATGGACCGCCCGATGACCGCGACGCTTCGGGCCGAGATCCGCAAGGACGGCGTCTGGTACGCGACCGACAAGACGGTGCGCCTGCAGGTGGCGATGCTGACCCCGGTGCCCCTGCCGGACCCGACCCCGGCGCCCACGCCGCTGCCCACCCCCGTGCCCACCCCGGTCCCCACGCCCGTGCACACGGCGGAGCCGACGGCCGTGCCCACCGAGGCCCCGACGCCCGCCCCCACCGCCGTGCCTACCGAAACCCCCGCGCCCGTCTCCATGGCGGTGCAGGCGACGTCCAACCCCATCCCGACCGCCATCGGCACGCTCCCGCCCACCCAGGCGCCGGACACGGCGGCCCTCGCCACGCAGGCGCCGGAGCCCGTGACCCCCAACCCGTTCGCGCTGCTGCTCCCGGCGTTCACCCCGCTGCCCCCGCAGGGCGGCGAGGCTACGGACGCGCCGGACATCGCGTCCCTGGACACGGATTTCCCGGACACGGCGGCCCTGGATACGGACTTCCCGGATACGGACGCCCCGGACGCGGACTTCCCGGACACCGCGGATGCCGACGCGTTCACCCCCGACGCCTCCGCGCAGGCGGAAACCCAGCCGCAGGCTCAGGACGAGGCCGCGGGCCTTGCGCCCACCGCCCGGCCCGCCGTGACGCCGATGCCCGCGCTGGCCGTCCAGGCCGCGCAGGCCGCGTCCCCCGAGGCGTTCTCCATCACCGAGGGCGCCTACCAGCGCAGCCGGCGCATCGCGGACTACGTGCGCGAGGAGCCCATCAGCGCCCAGGGCGGCGAGGGCTACACCTTTTACCCGGGCGGCGTGTTCACCTTCCGGGGCGACGCGATGCGCCGCAACGCGGCCTTCGGCAGCCCCGAAATGCCGCTCGACCAGATGAGCATCAGGTGGAAGACCCCGCTGGGGAGCCTCAGGACCGACGACTCCGGCACGCTGTACGGCGTGGGCTGGACCGGCCAGCCCGCCATCGTCAAGTGGGCGCTGGAAGTGCGCCGCGCGATGAACGTCAATGAGGAGAAGAAGGCCGTCGAGGCGCTCAAGGAAGTCATCTTCGCGGCCCAGGACGGAAACGTCTATTTCCTCGACCTCGCCGACGGCCAGCCCACGCGCGACCCCATCAAGGTCGGCTTCCCGCTCAAGGGCTCGGTGTCGGTGGACACCAACGGCCGGCCGATGGCCTCCTTCGGGCAGGGCATCTCGCGGGTCGGGGGCAGGCAGGGCGCCATCGGGTTCTACCTGTACAACCTGCTGGACCAGAAGCAGCTCCTGTTCATCAACGGCCGCAGGACCGACAACCAGGTGCAGTACGCGACCAACGGCGCGTTCGACGGCACCGCGCTGTTCGACCGGTTCAGCGACACGATGGTCATAGCCGGCGAGAACGGCCTGCTGTACACGGTCAAGCTCAACACCGCGTTCGACTTCCGGGAGGCGGGGTCCCTCAGCGTGGACCCGCAAATCACCTACCAGCGCAGCAAGGCCGCCAGGCAGGCGGACACGAGCGTCAGCATCGAGGCGAGCGCCGCGATGTACGGGCCCTACGCTTTCGTGGCGGACAAGCAGGGCATCCTGCGCGCGGTGGACACGACGACGATGAAGACCGTGTGGGCGTTTGACACCGGGGACAACACCGACGCCACGCCCGCCCTGGACCTGGAAGGCGATACGACGCTCGCGCTGTACACCGGCACGACGGTGTTCGACCGGTCGCGGCGCGCGGGCAACGCGGTCCTCCGCAGGATGGACGCGCTGACCGGCGAAGTGGACTGGTTCCTGGAGGTGCCGGCCAAGTTCGACGCGGGCGAGCGTTCCGGCCTCAAGGCCAGCCCGCTGGTGGGCGACGGGGCGATCTCGAACCTGGTCATCTTCACCGTCAACGGCACGCCCGAGGGCGGGCGGATGGTCGCGCTCGACAAGCGCACCGGCGCGGTCGCGTGGACCCTGCCGCTGCCAAACGGCGCGATGTCCTCGCCCGTGGCGGTGTACACGCTGGACGGGCGCGCGCGCGTCGTGCAGGCGGACCTCAAGGGCCAGCTCCACATCATCGACGGCCCGACGGGCCGCGTGATCAATACGCTGGACCTGGGCGGCCCGGTCGAGGGCTCGCCCGCGGTGTACAACGACATCCTCGTCATCGGCGGCGCGGGCCGGGACAGCAGCTTCATGTACGGCATCCGGCTCGAATAGTCCGCCTCGGGTAATCCGCCACGGGCAATATCACCTGCGGGAGGCATCCATGCGGGAAACCTACCTCCTGGCGCTGGACCAGGGCACCACGTCCACCAGGGCCATCCTGTTCACCCCCCAAGGCCGCCCGGTCTCCTCGGCGGCCTTCCCCTTTGCCCAGCACTACCCCAACCCCGGCTGGGTCGAGCACGACCCGGAGGATTTGCTGTCCACCTCCGTGCGCGCGCTGCGCGCTGCGGTGGAGCAGGCCGGCGTCCCCCCGGAAAGCATCGCGGCGATGGGCATCACCAACCAGCGCGAGACCACGCTGCTGTGGGAAAGGGAAGGCGGCAGGGCCGTCCATCCCGCGATCGTCTGGCAGTGCCGCCGCACCGCGCCCATCATCCAGCGCCTGCGGGAGGACGGCCTCGACCCGAGGGTCACCCAGAGGACTGGGCTGGTGCCGGACGCCTACTTTTCGGCGTCGAAGATCACCTGGCTGCTGGACGAGGAGGGCCTGCGCGGCCGAGCGGAGTCGGGGGAACTGCGCTTCGGCACCGTGGACAGCTTCCTCGTGAGCCAGCTGGTCGAGGGCGCGCCGCACGTGACCGACGCGACCAACGCGTCGCGCACGATGCTGTTCAGCCTGAAGGACCAGCGCTGGGACCCGGACCTGCT
>DATHTQ010000123.1:0-1595 GCA_035463055.1 Candidatus Limnocylindria bacterium | reverse complement strand
GGATCGGCCCCTCCGGTCGCTCTAACCGCGTGCTTTGCTGCCTGCTGGTGTTCGCTTGGTCAAGACCTGCGAAGCATCTAGCGCGGAGCGCAGCTCGTGACGCGACCAGGACCTCCAGTGTAGTCGCGTGGGATGTCTGCTTCCGGGCAGAGACAACGTTGGCTTGATTGCCGACATGGGCGCAAAGCCGACGCGCCGAAAGCGGAATGGCAGCTTGGGAGGAGAGATCGTGTAACGCGCCGCTCACTCCCAGCTTGGCGAACCGCTCGGCCATTGGGATCCGGCGGGCTTGCGCCATCAGCGGGCCTGACGAACCTCCCGGCCAGCAGGGCAAAGGGCGCTTCGCCCTTCGGCTCGGATCGCTTCTGGCATTGCCCCAGAGCGGCGCGATCAGTAATAGGCTCCGAACATCTGCAGCAGCGAGCCGCCCACCATCAAGGACATCATCAGGAACCCGAAAAGCAAAAACATCGCGAGGAACAGGCCGCGTATAAGGCAGCCGCTGAGCCCAAGCACGATCCGCGGGGGATCCGGTATGGGGGCATGGCCCCAAGGCGTCCGGCGAGCCCGCGCGGCTGCCTCGATCATGTCCCGCAGCCTCGCTGCGAGGACGCGATCGGGGGCTCCGCTCACCGGGGATGCATCAAGCCCTGGTTCCTCTCCCAGCCGTCTTGGCCGACGCGCCCAGGGGCTGCTTCCTCCTTCGGGGCGCCACGAACGGGAGCGCGTGCGCGGTGGCGTCGATGCCGGAGGAGGCGCCGGGGTCGGTGCGGGCGGACCGGGGCGCGCAGCGGGGCGCGGTGGAGATGGGGGGCGGGCAGCCTCCCCGAACCGTGCGCCGCACTGCGGGCAGGCAGCCGTGTCCAGCCATTGGCCCGGCGTGTGGTTCGTGCAGTAGTAACGCACCTGCGCTTCATGGCAGGCGTCACACTCGCCTGGCCCGCCCTTGGTCGTTCCGCAGTTCGGGCAACGCAGGACAACACCGCTCATCCGTTCGGTTCCCCTACAGCGTCGTTCTCCAAATCCGCGCGGAGGTCGGGCTCCGGGTAAACGTCCCGGATGATATGGAGTGGGATGTGCAGCCGGAATACCTGCGGAAGGGCGCCTTCAACGACCTGCGCCAGAGTGGGAATGCGCTCGTAGGGACCGAAGCGCTCGCGGCTGAGCCGGCGCGATAACGCTACCGTCGTCAGGACCGGATACGCATGATAGGCGGGATAGATCGCATAGCGCTCGTCGACGTGGTCGTGACCGCGCACCATGTGCGTCACCGGCCGGCCAAGCCCGGCACTCAGGGAACAGAAATCGGCAAAATCCGCGTGCCCGAACTGGCTACCGCGCGAGAAGCGGTTCGGGAGCTTCCTACGGGCTTTCGGGTGGGCCCGCGTCCATACGAAATCAGACAGGCAGGCGGCATCGTTCCAGTTACCTGTTTCTGCGAGCCGGGGGTGCAGGTCCGCTAATGGAAAGCCGCCATGGGCCGCAAGAAGCCCGTCAGGGAAGAAGAGAGCACGGGGCGCCCTCGCGAACAGCCGGACCGCGAGCTTGCCGGCTCGTTCGATCCACTCATGGGCGAGGTTCGCGTTCAGAAAATC
>DATHTQ010000122.1:0-2032 GCA_035463055.1 Candidatus Limnocylindria bacterium | reverse complement strand
GCCCCGTGTCGTATACGCTGGAGGCGTTGCCGAAACGCTCCGTGAAGAACGGCATCATCTCCGCCAGCACTTCCTTGTGCAGCGGCGTCGTCGCCGCGTTGTCCATGTAGATCCTGTTCATCAGGCGCCCTCCCCCCATGTCGGCTGGTCTTCCGTGCCGGCGAAATCCTCCAGCGTCATCCTGTCCATGAGCCCGGTGATACCGGTGGTCAATTCCTCCCATGCGTTGCGGAGGCGGCAGTCCCGGCTGTTCTCACAGCAGCTTCCGTCCTGGGCGCACTCGCTGAGCAGCACCGGCCCCTCGACCGCGCCGATGATGTCCCCCAGCGTCACCTGCCGGGGCGGCTTCGCGAGGTAATATCCCCCCTGGTTGCCCCGCACGGCCTCCACCAGGCCCGCGCGCCGCAGGGTGCCCAGCAGCTGCTCCAGATAATCCCTGGGCAGGCCGCAGGAGGCGATGCGCGAAAGCGGGAGCGGGCCTTCGCCCGCGTTCTGCGCGAGGAACACCATCGCGCGCACCGCGTACCGCCCTTTTGCCGACAGCTTCAACCTTTCCTCCCCAATCCCGACGCAATCGCTCGGGAATGGTTGCATCGTACCACCTCGCGCCCGGCGCGTCAAGCGTTTCAATGCATTGCCGCGCCCTGGAGGCGGTGCAGGTATTTACGCTCCGCCACGAGCTTCAGCATGGCGTATTCGGGGCTGTCCTCGCCGCGGGAGGCGACGTCCTCCAGGCACTGGCGCGTCTCCTCCAGCAGCCGCGCGTCGCCCATGCCGTAGGGGTCGATGACGTGCCCGTGCTGCCGCGTCCCCAGGAACTCGCCCGGGCCGCGCAGCTCCAGGTCCTTCTGGGCGATGATGAAGCCGTCGTTGGTCCCCGCCAGGGCGGTGAGCCGCTCGTTGGGCTCCCCCAGCAGGAAGCACCAGCTCTCCTTGTCCCCCCTGCCTACGCGCCCGCGCAGCTGGTGCAGCTGCGCCAGGCCGAAACGGTCCGCGTCCTCGACGACCATCGTGGTCGCTCCCGGCACGTCCATACCCACTTCAATGACGGTGGTGGAGACCAGCACCGCCGTTTCCCCGGCGTAGAAGGCGGCAAGCGCCTCCTCCTGCGCCCGGGCGTCCTGGCTGCCCCAGATGAGCCCGACGGGCACGCCGGACAGCGGCCCCTTCACCAGCTGCCCATGCAGCCCCTGGGCGGACTGCGCCTCGTTCTCCTCGCTGTCCTCCACCAGGGGGCACACCAGGAAGCTCTGCTCCCCCTGTTGGGCTTTCTCCCGGACATACGCGTATAGGCCGTCGCGCTTGCTCTCGGGGACGATGCGCGTCTTGACCGGTTTGCGGCCCGGGGGCATCTCGTCCATGACGCTCACGCGCATGTCGGCGTACAGCGCCATGTACAGCGTGCGCGGGATGGGCGTGGCGGACAGCGCCAGGATGTGCGCCGCTCCCTCGCCCTGCGTGCGGTCGGCCAGCGTCTGGCGCTGCCGGACGCCGAAGCGGTGCTGCTCGTCGGTGACGGCAAGCCCGAGGTTTTGGTAGCCAACTCCCTTGCTGATCAGCGCGTGCGTCCCGATGACGAGCTGCCATTCCCCGCTGAGGATGTTCTCCAGCGCGGCGCGCTTCTCCCGCGCCCCCATGCTCCCGGTCAGCAGGCCGCAGCGGATGCCGAAGGGCCGCAGCAGCGCCTCCGCGGTCTTCATGTGCTGGTGGGCGAGCAGGTCCGTCGGCGCCATGAACGCGCACTGGTACCCAGAGGCGATCACGCACGCCGCGGCACCCAGCGCGACCGCGGTCTTGCCGCTGCCCACGTCGCCCTGCACGAGCCTGCGCATCGCGTACCCGCCCTCCAGGTCCGCGATGATTTCCAGCAGGGCCTTGCGCTGCGCGCCCGTCGGGGCAAACGGCAGCTTCTCCCAGAAGGCCTCTGGGTCGAACGCGCCTTGCTTCATCGCGGGGCCGCTCTGTCCCGCGGGGCCCGCGAGCCGGACGGCGAGACGGTACAGCAGCAGGTTCTCAAACGCCAGGCGGCGCT
>DATHTQ010000121.1:0-4240 GCA_035463055.1 Candidatus Limnocylindria bacterium | reverse complement strand
CCTGTTTCATGTTCCAAACCTCCTAAAATGCTTTCATTTCCGGGTCGTGATAATAGTTTATCGCGATTATATTGTTCTAAACATAATTGCCAAAAATATTGATGGAAAATTTCTCTGGGCGCCCTCCGCGTATGGGCGTGGGACATCACATGGGAAAGGGCCGCGAGATGCGGCCCCGGGGTATGGCTGAAAAGGCGGGACGTTGCGCCTTACGGCACGATGAGCGGCTTGACGGCGAGCAGCACCGCGAACAGGCCGACCAGCGCCAGCGTGCCCAGCGACAGATAGGCGGACACGAAATCCGCCTCCTCCCCGGACTGGGAGTACACCGGCAGGATGAACGGCGCGGGCAGGGAGAACATCAGCAGCAGGGCCAGCAGCAGCCACGGGTCGTAGGGGATGAGCTGGAACAGCAGCAGCGCCGCCGCGCCGCCCAGCAGGGCCACCGCCCCCAGGCGCACCGCCAGCGCGAGGCCGACGCGGTTGAGCAGGCCGCCGGTGATTTTCAGGTCGTACCCGATGCCCAGCAGGATGAGAACCGCGGTGGGCGCGCCGACGAAGCCGCACACCGCGTCCACGGCGTCCCCCGCCAGCGTGCCCGCCATCGCCCGCCCCAGGCCCGATATGCCGACCACCAGGCCGAGCACCACCGCGATGATGACCGGGTTGACCGCGATCTCGCGCAGCGCCTCGCCCAGGGGCTTCTCCGCCCCGGTCTGCCGGCGCAGCAGGAACAGGTAGACGGTGAACACGAACACCTCCTGCCCCAGGTCCGCCACGGCGATGCTGCCCATGCGCTCCTGCCCCGCCAGCAGCAGGAACAGCGGGAAGCCCAGCATCCCCATCTCAAAACCCGCCAGCGTGAAGGGCAGCAGCGGGGTGAGGCGCAGGCGCTTTCGCAGCGCGAAGCCCAGCGCGAACAGCGCCACGCACAGCGCGAACACCGTAAGTGCGGTGACCAGCGTGTCGCGCGTATAGTCCACCGCGTAGAAGGCGCGGAAGATGACGAACGGCAGCGTGATGCGCGTGACGACGGTCTTCAGGGCCCGGACGCCCGCGGCGTCCAGCAGGCGGGTTTTGCGGATGGCCACGCCCAGCCCCAGCACGGCGAGGATGGGCAGCAGCCTGGTCAGCAGCGTCTGGACGGTTTCCACGCGCGTGTACCCCCGGTATGTATTTCCGCGCCATGATACCACGACAGGGGCGCCGGCGGAGCATGCGCGTTATCGGAAAAGCGAAGGCACGGGACCTTGCCCGTGCCTCGTTGCTTTCCCCGGCAGCTGCCCCGCGAGGGGGGCCGATCAATGCCCTCCCGGGAACATGCTGTACAGCTTCTCCCTTACCCACACAAGGTGCTCGTGGGGGACGGCGTAGGGCAGCGAGCAGTCCGCCGCGACGATGGTGCCGATCGTGCCCGCATCGTGGACGATTTCCGCGACGCGCGCCTCGATCTCGTCCCTGGGGCCGGTGAAGAGCAGGTCGCGCGTCGTGTTGCCGAAGCCGCCCAGCACCGCGCGCCCGCCGAAGATGTCCCTGCCCTGGGACAGGCCCACGCCCTCCACCCGCACCGCCCAGTTGACGGACTTGCTCGGGTAGTCCGCCCAGGCCTCCAGGTGGTTGCGCCGCCCGTCGTAGCCGCAGACGTGCAGGATGTTCCAGCCGCTGAGCTCGTTGGCGGCGTCCAGCGCGATGAGGTCGCTGGGGCGGAGGAGCTCGCGGTACTCGTCGTCGCCCATGCGCTCCACGTTGGGGTTCTGGACGCTGTAGTACACGCCGTCCACCTCGGTTTCCTTCAGCACCCGCCGGACCATCTTTGCGATGCCCTGCCCGTAGACCTCCAGCGCGCGCAGGAACTTCGCCCGGTCCTCGCGGAGCAGGTCGAAGAAGCGGTCCTCGCCGATGTGGATGCGCAGGATGATGGCGGGGGAGAACACGTTGTAGAAGTGGCACAGCTCCGGGTGCAGGCGCACCACGCGCTCCGCGTGGCGCACGTTGGCCTCGATCCACGGGTCGTCGTCCCTGAGTTCCTTAAAGCCCTCGAGGTCCTTGACGGTGCGGATGGCGTTGACCTCCAGGCCCGAGAAGTGGAACAGGCCGTCGGTCATGATCTTGACGAAGTCGGGCCGCACCTCCTGGACGAAGCGCACGTGCCCCTCATAGTTCGTCTCCATGACCCCGGGGTCCTTCAGGCCGTCCACGATATGCTCGTCCATGAGGAAATGGCGCCAGAAGGCGAAGGGCACCCGGTCCACGGGCTTGTTGTCCATCGCGGCGAAAACGCGCTCGCGGCTGTTCATGGGGATTCTCCTTTCGTGTGCCGCCGCGGGGCGGCCTGCCGCGGCCCCGGGCGGTTTGCTGTCAGTGTACCCGCAAACGGTGGGCCGCCCTCCCGCGCGGGTACACCATAGGGAGGGAGGTGGAGATGGATTCTTTTCTGCGCGACGCGGGCATGGCCGCCGCGATCCCGGTGTTCGTCCTGTCCCTGTTCCTCTTGACCAAGTCCGCGGACGCGCTGGTGGACGGCGCCGCCAGGCTCGCCGGGGCGCTGGGCATGCCGCAGGTGGTAATCGGCGCGACCGTGGTGTCCCTGGGGACCTCGCTGCCCGAGCTCGCCGCCGGGACTGCCGCGGCGCTGCGCGGCTCCGCGGAGTTCGCGCTGGGCAACGCCGCGGGGTCGGTCATCACCAACACCAGCCTCGTGCTGGGAATGGGGGCGCTACTCGGCGCGATCCCGGTCCGCCGGGAGAACGCGGGCAAGGTCGTGATGCTGGCCGTGGCGGCCCTGCTGCTGCTGGTCCCTTCCTACGGGCTGGCGCTCATGGGAAGGCCCGTCGTCCTGCCGCAGTGGTGGGGCGCGCTGTTGCTTGCGGGCGTGCCCGCGTACCTCGTCTTCGCCGTGCGCTTCGGGCGCAGGTCCGCGGCGGCGGGCGGGGATAAGGGCGCGCGCGGCGCGGTGCGGGCGGCGGACGTGGCGCGCATCGTCCTGGGGGCGGGGGGCGTCGCCGCCTTCGCGGCTGCCATGGTCTCCTCCGCGTCGGTCATCGCGGCGGGCATCGGCGTTCCGGACGCCGTCGTCGCCGCCACCATCGTGGCGGTTGGCACCAGCGCCCCGGAGATCAGCACGACGGTCGCGTCCGCGCGCAAGGGAATGGGGAGCCTGGCCCTGGGGAACGTGGTGGGGGCCAACGTGCTCAACATCCTGCTGGTGCTGGGCGCCGCCGCCGCGGTGTCGCCCCGGGGGATAACGGTGCCCGCGCAGCTCCTGCGGGTGCACCTCCCCGCGCTGGCCTTCATCCTGGCCGTCTTCATGTATTTCGTGTTCAACCGCAGCAGGCACGAGCTGAACCACCGGGAGGGGTTGTTCCTCGTGGCGCTGTACGGGCTGTACCTCGCCGGGAACGCCGTGCTCGCCTTCGCCGCGGGGGGATGACGCCCGGGAGACTTAGCGCACGGTCACCTGCAATGAAAGCACCCATTCCGCCAGCGCGTCCATGAGCGCTTCGGACACGGGCCGGGGCTGCAGGTAGTCCGCCGCGCTCCCGGCGGAGGGGCCTTCGAGGTCAAACAGGAAGTGGGTCATGTCCGGGAACGTGAGGAACTGCGCGTTGTTTTCCGCCAGCGCCTCCCGCCACAGGTCCATGCCCTCGTCCGGCTTGACCTGCCAGTCCTTGCCGCCCTGGACCACCAGCAGCGGCACGTCCATGTTCTTGAGCAGCGGGGCCGGGGCGTGCTCCGCCTCGTCCTTCAGGTACCACCCGCTCAGCGCGCCGTAGAGGTAGGTGGACTTGAGCTCCGCCTCCGTCATGCCCCCGACGGCGGCCTGCTTGGCGCGCTCGGCGTCCAGCTGCGCGCGCACCTGGGCGTCCTGCTCCGCGGGTAGGTTCATGGCCGCCAGCGCGTCCATGTTCTGGCGGTACATGAGGTCCGCGATGGACAGCGGCGTGCCCGCCAGCAGGATGATGCCCCGCACGGAGCCCTCCGGCAATTCGGAGGCGACCCGCGGCGCGGCGGACGCGCCCTGGCTGTGCCCCAGCAGGAAGGTGCCGCTGAAGCGCGCGTCCTCCGCCAGCGCCCGGAAGGCGGCCAGCGCGTCGTCCACGTATTCCTCCTGCATCGTGAAGGAGGCGGCGCGCGCCGGGTCCGCGGCCAGCAGGTCCCGGTGCGCGAGGGTGTACTTGTCGTAGCGCAGCGTGGCGACGCCGCGGGCTGCGAGGCCCTGGGCCAGGTCGCGGAAAGGCGC
>DATHTQ010000120.1:0-9904 GCA_035463055.1 Candidatus Limnocylindria bacterium | reverse complement strand
ATCAGGCTGATGATGATGGGCGAGATGAGCAGCGGCATCGTCACGATGGGGCGGACGAGCGACGCCTCCCTGCGGGAGAGCTGGAAGATGACCACCGCCGCCAGCGTGCCGAATACCATGTCTCCGGCGACCGCCCCGATGGAGAACCGCACGGTGTTCAGGATGCTCTTGATGGCGACGGGGTCGGAGAAGAGGCGGATGAAGTTGCCTGCGCCCAGGAAATCGGCGCTGAGGTTGATGCTGCCCATCCGGAAGCGGAACATGCTGATGAACGTCCCGTACAGCAGCGGGACGACCATCACGAACACCACCAGCAGCAGGGCGGGCAGCATCAGCAGCAGGGGCAGCAGGTCTCCCCGTTCCAGCGACCAGTAGAAGACCCTCTTCCGCTTGTTCACCCCGGCCCCCCTGCCCGGATTCCGCCGGGCAGGCATCGCGGCCTGCCCGGCGGACCATATACGCTGGATCACTTCATCCCGAAGTCGGTGTCCTTGAGGCTGTCGACGATGCGGTTCATCACCGCGGCGGGTTCAGCGTCTGTGGAACCGATTTCGGAGAGCCCGAGGATGAGCGCGTCGGTCATGCTCTGGATGTTCTTGGTGACCGGGTACATCCTTCCCCTGGCCAGGACGTCCATGACCACGGGCAGGAAGGGCGTCTTCGCCAGCACTTCCGGGTCCTCGGACAGCGAGGTGATGGCGCTGATCTGCTGGTTCGCCATCGTCTGGGCCTTCTCGGTCTCCGGGCTGGTCAGCCAGGCGATGAAATCGAAGGCTTCCCGCGGGTCCGGGCTGTTGGCCGCGACGCCCCACACCCAGAAGGCGTTGTTGCCGGCCGCGCCCTGGCTTCCGGGCAGCGGGGCGTATTTCACGGTGTCCACGATGGTGGAGAGCTCCGGGTTGGCGTTGAGGTTGAGAAGCCCGCTGATGGTGATGCCGATGGGGGCGACGCCGGTACGGACCGCTTCGCAGGTCTGGTCATGGTGCCAGGCCAGGACGCCGTCCACGCCGTACTTGCACAGCTCGTCATACACGCTGGCGGCATAGACGCCCGCTTCGCTGTTGATGGCCAGGTTGCCATCCGCGTCGAAGAACGAGCCGCCCGACGATATCAGCAGCTGGGCGAAAACCTGGGTGGATGCGGTGCCCTGCTTGGCCGGCAGCGCGATGCCGGTGCCTTCGTTCTCCTTGAACCACTTGGCGACCGCCACCAGCTCGTCCGCGGTGGTGGGGACTTCCAGGCCCGCGCGCTCCAGCGCCGCGCTGTCATACGTCAGGATCAGCGTCTGGGCGAAGGTGGGAAGGCCGTAGAGCTTGCCGTCCTCGCCGTAGCAGCCTTCCAGCATGCCCTTCGCGTAGATACTGAGGTCCAGGCCGGCCGCCGCGACGAACTCGTCGATGGGCTGCAGGTAGCCGTTGGAGATGTACTCGTTCATCCACTTGCAGTCGACCCACACCGCGTCGTAGGTGCTGTCGCCCTGCGCGGACTGGAAGGAGAGGATCTGCTTCTGCTTCATGTTGCCGTAGTCGACGTCGTCCACGGTCACCTTGTCGGCGGTGTACCCCTTCACGACCTGCTTCTGGAAATCGGCATGGGGGCCCGCCCACCGGGAGACGAGGATGTCCTTCCCCTCCCCCAGCGCCGTGACGACCGTCAGCGCCAGAGACAGGACCAGGAGCGCTGCCAGGACCTTCCTGATCGGTTTCATGGTGTACCCTCCCTGTTTATTTTTATGCGTCGCGCGCATAAAATCCAGCCTAGCCGAGGATGACGTTCCGTGCGCCCAGTTCCCGGAGCCTTTCCAGCCATGCGGCCTTCTGTTCCGGCGCCGCGTTCGGCAGGTCCACCGGCAGCCCCTCCATCCCCAGCTGTTTCGCCTTCCCGACCCCGAGCCGGTGGTATGCCATGACCTCCGCCCGCCCGATGCGCGGATGGGACTTGAGGAACTCGGCTATCGCTCGCAGGTGGCCGTCGCCGTCGTTCACGCCGGGGATCAGCGGGAGCCGGAGGATGATTTCCGCACCGCGGGCGTAGAGGAACTCGAGGTTCCTGAGGATGAGCCGGTTGTCCTGCCCGCACAGCGCGCGGTGGAGGTCCGGGTCCGTCGCCTTGTAATCGAAGAGGAACAGGTCGGTCAGCGGGAGGATTTCCTCGAACCGCTCGGTGGGCGCGTACCCGCAGGTCTCCATGCAGGCGTGGAGGCTGCCCTTTCGTTCCAGCAGGGCCTTCACGAAGGGGAACTGCATCATGGGCTCCCCCCCGGTCAGTGTGATGCCGCCCGTTTCGCCCCGCGCGTCCGGCCGTTCGAAGTACGGCCTGTCGCCCTCCACCAGGCCAAGGATCTCATCCGCGGTGTACCTTTTGCCCAGCAGCGCCAGCGCGCCGTAGCAGCAGACCTTGACGCACTCGCCGCACCCGTCGCACAGGCTGTGGCGAACCTCATGCCGCATCCCTTCGGGCCCCTGGGTGAACGTATGCACACCCCGCCTGCAAACCTGGGCGCAGGCGCCGCACCCGGCGCAGAGCCCTTCAATGTACTGCAGCTGGGTCCCCGTCTCGCGCGATTCCGGGTTGTGGCACCACGCGCACCGCAGCGGGCAGCCCTTGAGGAACAGGCTCGTGCGGACCCCGGGGCCGTCCTGCAGGCTCAGCCGCTGGATATCGAACAGGACCCCCCGGGGCTCAGTAGGTGACGCGGTCATACAGCTCCTGCTGCACGTCCTTCTGCAGGGTCACGAACCGCGCGCTGAAGCCGCCCACGCGGACGATGAGGTCCCGGTGCTCCTCGGGGCGCTCCATGGCGCGCCGCAGGTCCTCCCTGCCGATGACGGTGACCATCGCCTGCGCGCCCCCGCGCTCGAAATACCCGTCCAGCACGCCCCAGACCTTCTCGCGCGCGGACCCCACCGTCTCGCGGCTGAACCTTACGTTCTGCACCATGCCGGCGTGGTTGTCGTGGCGCAGCTTCAGCAGCGAGTTGAGCATGGAGGTGACGCCGTTGCGGTCCGTCCCGCTGGAGGGGTTGTTCCCGTTGGCCATCGCGGTGCCGGCCTTGCGGCCGTCCGGCGTCGCGCCCACCCACCGCCCGCAGGTGGTGTTCTGCTGGTTGTTGATCGTGACCCCGAGGTAGCTGTCCAGGCCCACTTTCGCCGCCTGCGCCCGGATGGTCTCGTGGAGGAAGTCGAAGAAATCCGCCGTGATGCCGTCCACGTACGCGTCGTCGTTGCCGTACTTGGGCACGTCGAGCATCATGCGCCGCCGGGCCTCGAAGCCAGCGAAGTTCGCGTCCAGCGCCTCCAGCATGCCCTGCGCGCTCAGCTTCCCCTCGTCGTACACGAGCCGCTTGATGGACGCGAGGCTGTTGGCGGCGTTGATCCCGCCGTAGATTTCCAGCGACCCGCCAAGGTGCGCGCACCCGCCCGCGAAGATGGGCAGGCCCCGCTCCAGGCAGCCGTCGTAGAGCATCGTGCACATCATGAACGGATGGATGGTCCCGGTGATGTCGTACTCGTACTTCTCGAACTTCGCCTGCGCGTGGATGTAATAGGCAAGGGCGGCCTTGTACGCCTCGTAGAACTCCGCGAAGGTGGCGCAGTCCGCCAGGGACTTGCCGCCCGGCGCCTTCTGCCACTGCATCATCGGGTCGAAACCGCCGCGCATGACGGTCTCGAGGATCTTCAGCACGTTCAGCGAGCCGCTCGGCGTCCCGAAGCTGTAGTGGTCCAGCTCGATTTCCCCGCAGCCCAGCGGGACGTAGCGTTCCGCCAGCTCCCGCGTCACGCCGAAGGCCTTCTGGACGCCGGGCACGAGCACGTCGTCGTTGTACAGCAGCGGGAAGGAACGCCCCTCCTCCAGTTCGCGCCGTGCCGCGTCCATGACGGCCGCGGGCGTCTCCCGGTTGAACCGCAGGGTGAACTGCGGCAGCACTTCCCGGTACGTGCGGGAGGCCTCGATGGCCAGCAGGCAGAAGCGGTCCGCGTTTGCGGGGTTGCGGCGCCCGTATCCGCCGACGATCACGCGGCCGTCCATCTCGCAGTCCAGGCTGTCGATGAGGCGGTAGAAGCTCACCAGCAGGTCCAGGGCCTCCTGCTCAGACAACGCCCCGGAATCGACGTCCTGCGCGTACAGGTCGCCCATGTAGATGTCCATGCGGCCGAACTCGAGCTGGGGAACCATGACCCCGTACAGCCACGCGAGCTGCAGCCCCTCGAGGAAGCTGCCCGGCGCGTGGTCGGCGATGCGTTCCAGCGCCGCGGCGAGGCGCTCCATCTGCGCCCTGCGAAGGGGGTCTGCCGCGCCTGCCGCCAGCGCCTTCGCCTGGGGGACGTACCACAGGCACAGGTCCCGCAGCACGTCCAGCGCGCCGAGCATGCAGTCCATCAGCACCGCGTCCCCGCCTGTCTCCGCAATGCGTTCCCGGTGTCCGGCCACTTCCGCGCGCAGGCCGGGGATGCCGAGCCTGACCAGCTTGTCAAAGTCCGGGTAGGAGCCCGCCATCCGGTAGATGGGCGACGCGGGAAGCGGCAGGAACTTCCAGTGGTCGCTGAACAGCGCCTGCTTGACGTCGCCGGGCATGTTGCGCGCCACCACCGCCGTGGTATTGCGGGATTTCCAGAAAGTCAGCAAGTCGTGGAGGTCTTCCCTGTACTTCGCGCTGCCCGCGGACCTTTCCAGGAGGTTCACCATCGCGTTCTCGTCCATGTAGAACCCGAAGCCGCCGGTCTGCTGCTGGATTCCAAGCCCGACGAGCCCCATCTGGACGCGGCCCGCCAGCAGGTCCTCGTCCTGGATGGGATGCATGACGCCCGGGTACTGGGCCCGGATGCACGCCAGCTCGATCTCCGCGGGGTGAGAATACCGCTTGAGCGCGTCGCGGTACGCGTTGGTGAAACGGACCTCCAGGGACAGGTCCTTCCTGGGGCGGGCAACCTTGAAGTTGTTCATCGTTGACCTCTCGACGCAACTGTAATCCAGCGGGCGGTTCCGCGCAACTGCGGGTTGTGTGGCGCAAAACGACGGGTTCAGGCTTGTATGTTCGGCTCATGGCGTGCATTCAGCCGGATTCAACATGCTTTCCGGCCGCATACTAGCACCGTCCATCCGCCGTATCTTGTCTTGCAGTGACGTTTTCTTTGTTTTATATTGACCACAGGAGAGGGGGGATACGCCTGATACAGTACAAGTACGACGCGTTCATGGCCAACCACAGCTATGCCAGCGTCATCGACAACCCCAGCCAGCTGCGCATCGCGCACACGCACGAGTACTTTGAGATCTCGCTGGTCCGCCGCGGCGTGTGCGTGCACCACGTGAACGGAGGGACGCAGCGGCTGCAGGCGGGAAGCCTGAACTTCATCCGCCCCGCCGACGCGCACTGGTACCAGCCGCTGAGCCAGAACTTCTCCATCGTCAACGTGCTCATCCCGCAGAAGACCATCCAGGCCCTGTTCGACTACCTCGGGAACGGCTTCGAGCCCGCCCGGCTGCTGGACACTCCCCTGTCCCCCGTGTCCCACATGTCCCTGATGGAGTTCACGGCGCTGCAGAGCGAGCTGGAGCAGCTGATCCTGTACAAGAAGCTCCTGGGCGACAAGGCGGACGCCATGTTCAACATGACGCTGATGAACGTCATCACCAAGCGCTTCCCCATCGCGCTGAGCTACAGCCACACGGACATCCCCTCGTGGCTGCGCCTGCTGCTGCTGGAGATGCTGAAGAAGGAGAATTTCTCGGAGGGGATCGAGGCGATGTACAGGCTGTGCGGCAAGTCGCCGGAGCATATCTCCCGCTCCTGCCGCAAACACCTCGGCCTGAGCCCGGGCCAGCTGATCCGCGATATCCGGCTGCACCACGCGGCCGTGCTGCTGATGAGCTCGGACGAGGAGATCCTGGATATCTGCCACGAGGCGGGGTTCAACAACCTCAGCAACTTCTACCACCAGTTCACGAAGGCCTACGGCATGACGCCCAAGGCGTTCCGGACCGCGCAGGACCCCTCCCGCCTGGGCAGCGGCGCCATCGCTTCCGTGATGCTCCCGGGGTCCATCCCCGCCGCACAGCCGCCCCCGGCGGAATGATTGGGACGCTGCAGCTCTGGGTCATCCAGGGGGATGTGCCAGGAGTCCCAGCCTGGGTTTGAGCCTGCAACGGAACTAATCCCGTGCATTCGGAAGCAGCGGAAATCATGCAAGGGACGAAAGCGAAAACCCGAAAGCTTCTTCCGTGGCTTTCGGGTTTCGTGTGTTGGTGGAGCATAAGAGATTCGAACTCTTGACCCCCACAATGCCATTGTGGTGCGCTACCAGCTGCGCTAATGCCCCGTGCGCAGACTAATATACCGCAGCCGGGCAGGTTTGTAAAGGTCTTTCCGGCGGGAAATTTTGCATGACAGGGCGTCAGGATGCCGGGATGGCCGGGGCGGCGGCGCACCGCGCTTCCAAAACGCCCGCGGAAGTGGTACCTTGGGAAAAGCCGAAAAGCGCGCCCCGCCATGGCGAAAGCGCGTGTACAAATGCATCGGAGGCCGCATGATCGTAGACCGCATGGAAAACCTGCCGGAGTACGCCGGGCTGCACGCCAACCTGGACGCGCTCATCGCCCGCGCGCGGACCCTGGCGCCCTCCGCCCTGCGGGACGGCGACCACGAAGTCGTCCCCGGCACCGTCTTCCTGCGCCTGGGATATGCCAGCGCTTCGCAAGGCCGGGATTGGCGCAGCGCGGATGGGTTTGAGCTGCGCCTCACGCTTTCGGGCTGGCAGCGCTTCGAGTACGCCGCCGGGGAGGGCGACGATGCCGCCGCGGAGCCCGCCGGGGCGTTCACGCTGAAGCCCGGGTCGTTTGCGCTGTTCCTGCCGGGCGAGCGGCACCGGATGGCGGAGTGCGCGCCCGGTACGCGCGATGCGCAATATGTCGTGGATACGCGCCTGCGCGCGCAGGAGGGGCCCTCGCCCCTGCGGCACTGCGGAACGCGCGAGCTGCGCACCCCGCGCCTGCTGCTGCGCCGGTTCCGCGAGGGCGACGAATGGGCGATGTTCCGCAACTGGTGCTCCGACCCGGAGGTCACCAGGACCCTGCAATGGCCGACGCACACCGGCGTGGACGTGACGCGCCGCATCCTTGCAGGGTGGGTCGCGGCCTACCGCAGCGAGCGGTCGTACCACTGGGCCGTCGCTGCGGACGGCGAGCCCATCGGGGACATCGCGGTCAACCACCACTCGGACGAGAACATGGACTGCGAGATCGGCTATTGCCTGGGCCGGAAATACTGGAACCAAGGGCTCATGACCGAGGCGCTGCGGCGCGTGGCGGAGTTCCTGTTCGCGGAGGTCGGCTTCCACCGGGTCACCCTGCGCCACGACGCGCAGAACCCCGCGTCCGGCCGCGTGATGCAGAAGGCGGGGTTCCGCCTGGAGGGGGTGCTGCGCGAGTCGCTCAAGCGCAAGGACGGCACCTTCGGCGACGCGCTGCTGTACGCCGCGCTGGCGCATGAGTGGACCGGGAACGGCGATTTCCCGCCAACGGATCCACGGTGATTGTCACGAAGAAACGCATATGCGGTGGTCAAGCTGACTCGCCCAAGTTTATTGCCTGGCCCGCAGCCTGTGCTGATTTCGCGTAATAAGAGCATGGAATGAAAAGGACCCGGCCAACTATCCGCTGGCCGGGTCCGGCATTTCGCCATTCAGTGGGCTGCTTATTGCCGCCCGCAAAAACCGTCAGTACATCACGTCGAACGCGTAGATGGTCTCGCTGAGGTAGACTTCGCCCTTCTTCAGCACGACGCTTGGCATGTCGGGCAGGTGCACGCTGTCCGGGTGGTGCTGGGTCTCCAGCGCGATGCCGCTGAACGGGCCGTAGGCGGGGCCGCTGCGGGACGGGCCCTTGAGGCCCTGGCCGGAGTACACCTGCAGGCCCGGCTGGTCGGTCAGCACGCGCATGCGCCGGCCGCTCTGCGGGTCCAGCAGCACCGCGGCCTCCCCCATGCCGCCGTCGCGCAGGATATAGTCCACGTCGAAGCCGCCCGCGCTGTCGAACTGCGCGTTCTCGCCGATGCGCTCCAGCCGGTCGCCGATGCGGGCGGGCCAGCGCAGGTCGTAGGGGGTGCCCTCCACGTGGACGGCGTTGCCGGTGGGAATGAGGTCCGCCCCGGTCTCGAGGTAATAGTCCGCCTGGACGGTGAGCAGCTGGTCGTGTATAGTGCCGCGCCCGGCGAGGTTGAAGTAGGAGTGGTTCGTGAGGTTGACGACGGTGTCCGCGTCGCTGACGGCGTGGTACTCGATGTGCAGGCCGTCGTCGTCGCTGAAGGAATAGGTCACACGCACGTCCAGGCGCCCGGGATACCCCTCCTCGCCGTCGGGCGACGTGTAGTTGAACGTGGCGATCCACCCGTCCTTCACGTCCCAGGCCCAGAACTTGCCGTCAAACCCTTCCTTGCCGCCGTGCAGGCTGTTCGCGCCGTTGTTCGCGTACAGGCTGTAGGTCTTTCCGTTCAGCTCGAAGGCGGACCCGCCGATGCGGTTGGCGTAGCGGCCCACGGTGGCGCCGAGGTAGCCGCTGCGGGTCATGTAGTCTTCCAGCGCCGGGTAGCCCAGGCACACGTCGGCCATGTCGCCCAGCCTGTCCGGGGCGTACAGCGACACGAGGCGCGCGCCGTAGTTGGTCACCACGGCCGAGAGGCCGTTGCTGTTGGTCAGCGTGATCAGGACGGCCTCGCGGCCCTGCGCGTCCCTGCCAAAAACGGTGGTTTCCATCCCTACCTCCGGGTCGTCAGTTCGTGCCCCGCATCAGCTTCATCCAGTCGTCGTAGCGCGCGACGAACTCCTCGTTGTCCCGCGACTTCTCCATCATGGACAGCAGCAGCGCCATGGATTCCTGCTCGGACGTGAAGGAGGCGCGGTCGCGGATCTTGGCGGCCACCTCGAGTTCCTTCTGGCTGAGCAGCAGCTCCTCGTGGCGCGTTCCGCTCTGGGAGAGGCTGACGGCCGGGAAGAGCCTGCGCTCGGACATCTGGCGGTCCAGGGTGAGCTCCATGTTGCCGGTGCCCTTGAACTCCTCGAAGATGACGCCGTCCATGCGGCTGCCGGTGTCCACCAGCGCGGTGGCGATGATGGTGAGGCTTCCGCCCTCTTTCAGGTTGCGGGCCGCGCCGAAGAAACGCTTGGGCTTGTTCATCGCGCCCGCGGCGAGGCCGCCCGTCATGACCCGGGCGGAGCCGGGCATCAGGTTGTTGTAGGCGCGGGAGAGGCGCGTCAGGCTGTCCAGCAGGATGACCACGTCCCTGCCCGCCTCCACCAGGCGCATCGCGCGCTCCAGCGTCAGCTCGCTCACGCGGGCGTGGCTCTCGGCCGGCTCGTCGAACGTGGAGTGGAAGATGTCGCCGCCCACGGTCTCCTTGAGGTCGGTGACCTCCTCGGGCCGCTCGTCCACCAGCAGCATGATGGAGTGGACTTCGGGGTGGTTGCGCTTGAGCGACAGGGCGATCTTCTTGAGGATGGTGGTCTTTCCGGTCTTGGGCGCCGCGACGATCATCGCGCGCTGCCCGAAGCCGATGGGGACGAACAGGTCGATGACGCGCAGCACCAGGTCGTTGTCCTCCCTTGAGGACACGTTGATGCGCCGCGTCGGGTAGGTGGGCGTGAGCTGGTCGAAATCGCGGCGCGCGGCGCCCTCGCCCGCGCCCATCTTGGCGGCGGCGTCCGGCTCCTCGCCGTTGATGCCGGTGATGAACAGCATCGCGGCATAGCGGTCCCCGTCGCGCTGCGGGCGGGTCTTGCCGACGACGTAGTCGCCGTTGCGCAGGCGGAACCGGCGTATCTGCGTGCCGGAGACGTACACGTCGTTGCGGCCCGGCAGCAGGTTCCCCGCGCGCAGGAAGCCGTAGCCGTCGGGCTGGATCTCCAATACG
>DATHTQ010000119.1:0-7168 GCA_035463055.1 Candidatus Limnocylindria bacterium | reverse complement strand
ATCCTCTACCTGTCCACGCTGACCTCCATCGACCCGGAACTCTACGAGGCCGCGGAGATGGACGGCGCGGGCCGGTTCCGCAAGATATGGTCCATCACGCTGCCCGGCATCTCGCCCACCATCATCATCATGCTCATTTTCGCGGTCGGGGGCCTGATGGCGTCGGGCTTCGAGAAGCTCATCCTGCTGTACCAGCCGCTGACCTACGAGGTGGCGGACACGCTTGGCACCTACGTATACCGCAAGGGCCTGGAAGAGGCCCGCTACAGCTTTTCCACGGCGGTCAGCCTGTTCACGACCGTCATCAACTTCCTGCTCGTCATCACGGTCAACCGCGTCAGCAAGACCGTGAGCGAGACGAGCCTGTGGTAGGAGGCGGCATGGATATCAACGAGGCGAGGCGAAACCGCCCGGGGACGGGGGTCGGGAACAGGCGCAGGCTCAGCGCGGGCGACAAGCTGTTCGATTTCCTCAACCACAGCGCGCTGGTGTTCCTGATGATCATCACGGTGTACCCCCTGTGGCACGTGCTGATGACGTCCTTCGCCAGCCCGGAGGCAATCACCAGGTACGGCGCGATGCTCGTGTGGCCCGAGGGGTTCAACCTCAACTCCTACCGCTACGTGCTGACCAACCCGATGATCGGCATCGGCTACCGCAACACGCTGGTCATCGTGACCGTCGGCACCACGCTGAGCATGCTGATGACGGCCCTGGGCGCCTACGCGCTGAGCAGCAAGTGGGCGATGGGGCACAAGTGGATGGTGCTGCTCATCACGGTGCCGATGTTCTTCGGCGGCGGCCTCATCCCGTCCTACCTGCTGGTGCGCTCGCTGGGCCTGTACAACACGATCTGGGCGCTGATCCTGCCGGGCGTGGTGAGCAGCTGGAACATGATCATGATGCGCACCTACTTCCAGGGCGTGCCTGCCTCCCTGTCCGAGTCCGCGCGCATCGACGGGGCCAACGACATCCACATCCTGTTCCGCATCATGATCCCGGTCTCCATCCCTATCATGGCGGTCATGATCCTGTTCTACGCCGTGGGGTACTGGAACGCGTGGTTCGCGGCCTCCATCTACCTCCGGGACCGGGACAAGTTCCCCCTGCAGCTGGTCATGCGCGGCATCCTCATCTCCGGCAGCCAGCGCGACTTCGACACCGGGTACCTCACTGGCGCGAACAAGACCCAGATCTTCAAGGGGCTCAAGTACGCGACCGTCGTCGTATCCACCCTGCCCATCCTGGTGGTCTACCCCTTCCTGCAGAAGTACTTCATCAAGGGCATCATGGTGGGGTCCATCAAGGGCTGACAGAATGCCTTCCCGCAAGGGATGCAAATACACGATACCTAGGAGGAAACGGAATCATGAAGAAACTGCTCTCCATGCTCCTGGCCCTGGCGATGCTGGCATCGGTGCCGGCCGCGCTGGCCCTGGAGCCCGCGACGTTCACGATCTGGACCTGGCTTGGCTCGGCGGAGGGATGGGGCGCGGAAACCTACGACCAGATCCCCGCCTTCACCGAGATCGAGAAAGCGACCAACACCGACATCGAGTGGGTCATCGAAAGCGACACGAGCACCTTCGACCTCATGATGTCCTCCGGCGACACGACCGACGGCATCTACTACGCGTGGAACCCGACCCGCACCGCGCAGTACTCCCGCGCGGGCCTCATCGTCAACATCGAGCCCTACATCGAGGAGAACATGCCCAACTTCTGGGCGCTCATCCAGGGCAACGAGACCATCCGCCAGCAGCTGTACGCGGCGGACGGCGGCATCTACTACGTGCCGTGGATCACGCCGGAGAAGTCGCTCGTGTTCGGCGAGGGCTTCGGCATCCGGCAGGACTGGCTGGACAAGCTGGGCCTGGCCATGCCCACCACGACCGAGGAGCTGTACAACGTCCTCAAGGCCTTCCGCGAGCAGGACGCCAACGGCAACGGCCAGCAGGACGAGATCATCACCGGCTACCCGCCGCAGATCAACCGCCTGGCCTACGCGTTCAACACCGCGGACGACTACCACTATACCGAGGACGGGATGACCGTCGTCTACGGCCCGACGACCGACAACTACCGCGACTGGCTGCGCTTCATGAACCGGCTGTACGAGGAGGGCATCCTCGACCCGGACTACTTCTCCTGGGACAGCGACATCTACATGAAGAAGGCGCAGGAGAACCGCGTCGGCATGTACGTGGACAACCCCGCCGTGTTCGGCACCATGATGAAGGACGCGCAGGCCAACGGGTTCACGATGAACTTCGTGCCCATGCCCTACATCGGCGGCAGGAACCTGTCCTCCGCCGCGCGCCGCTACGTCCAGCCCTACGGCGTGGCCATCACCTCCTCCGCCCGGGACATCCCGCGGTTCCTGCAGTTCTTCGACTACATGTTCACCGAGGAAGGCAACAACCTGCTCAACTGGGGCATCGAGGGCGTGTCCTACACGGTGGAGAACGGGATGAGGAAGTTCACCGACGCCGTCCTCAACCATGAGCTCTACGAGCCCAGCACCGCCCTGTCCCAGTACGCGCACGGCTCGTTCGTCGGGATGCAGCAGGCCGAGGCGTCCCTGAGCCTGATGACGCCGGAGCAGGCGGCCTTCAAGGAGGTCTGGGCGCAGAGCGACCCGTCCCTGGCCATCCAGCCGTTCCTCGCGTTCACGCCCGAGGAGATCGAGGTCAACACCCAGCGGCAGACCGACCTCAACACCGCGCGTGAGTCCTGGCGCGACCGCTTCATCACCGGCGAGGTGGACGTGGACTCCGACGCCGACTGGCAGGCCTACCTGGCAGACCTGCGCGCCTACGGCGTGGACGAGCTCGTCGCCATCCGCCAGGCGTCCTCCGACCGCTACCATGCCAAGTAATAAGGACTGAACCATCAGGCCGCCGGGCTCGGGCTTCGTCCCGCCCGGCGGCCGCTTTATCGGGGGTGTGCGATGGAAAGCTTCGTCCCGTACCCGGGGGCCGTCATCACCAGGAGCGTGCGGCTCGTGCCCGGCGTGTACGACTTCACGGGCCGCGAGGGCATCGTCATCGGCGCGGACAACGTCGAGGTGGACGGCGCGGGTGCCGTGCTACTGGGCGGCGCGGCGGGGTTCCCGGGCGGCGAACTGCCGGAGGGCGCGGGGGACGTCCCCGCGGATAATCGCTACTTCGGCACGGGGGTCCTGCTGCGGGGGAGGCGCGGCGTCACGGTGCGCGGCCTTGCGGTGCACGGGTTCGACGTCGGGTTCCGCCTGGAATCCTGCGAACGCGTGACGCTGGAGTCCTGCGACGCGTCCCGCTGCTTCCACGACCCCGACTGGGGGTGGGACGAGCGCGGCCTTCACGGCGGCTTCCTGCTGGAGGGCTGCCGGGAATGCGCGGTGCGCGCCTGCCGCGCCAACGAGGTGTGGGACGCGCTGCACCTGCGCTTCTGCGACGACAACCTCGTCGAGGGCAACGACTTCAGCCACACCTCCGACACGGGCCTCAAGCTCTGGCGCTCCTGCCGCAACAGGTTCCTGCGCAACGACCTTTCGTGGGGCCTCCGCATCTCCCCGGGCGAGGTCCACGCGCGGGACTCCTCGTGCGTGCTGGTCGAATCCGGCTCCGACGGCAACCTCTTCCAAAACAACGACATGACACACGGCGGGGACGGGTTCTTCATCCGGGTGCTCAACGGCTGGATGTCCACCGGCAACGTCCTCATTGAAAACGACTGCTCGTGGGCCAACAACAACGGCATCGAGGCGTGGGCGGACCGCAACACGTACATCCGCAACACCTGCAGCCACTGCAGCTACGGGTTCTGGCTGGGGGACTCGGACCACACCGTCCTTATCGGCAACGAGGCGTCGCACAACGGCAGGGACTTCCGCAACGCCCCGGAGACCTTCGGCAACGCGGGCATCGCGTTCGTCAACGGCTCGTGCAGCCACGCGGTCATCGTCGGGAACGACGTGCACGACAACGCGGGGCCGGGCCTTGCCATCCGCCACGCGCACGACCGGCCGTCCCTCCACGCGCTCATCGCGGGCAACCGGTTCGCGGGGAACCAGGACCGCGGGACGTTCGCGGGGCACGGCGTGTTCCTCAAGCACGCGCGGCTCATGTTCCTTCGGGGCAACGAGTTCTCCGGAAACGCGGGGGAGGACGTGGCCCTGGGCGGGAACGCCGCGCACCTATACGAAGCCCGGCCCGGGGCCCCGGACGAAGCGCCGGAGCCCGTCGCCGTCCGCCTGCGGCCCGGGCTCATCCTCGCTGGCCGGCCTGTTCGCATGGCTGCGGACGCGGGAGACGGGGCGCGCGTATCCTGGGACTTCGGGGACGAGGGGTTCGCCGAGGGATCGGAGGCGGAGCACGCCTGGGAGGCGCCCGGCGCGTACGCGCTGAGCGTGACCGCGTTCCGGGACGGCCGTATCCGCCTGGGCGGCATGGTCGTCCACGTCCTGCCGGGGGACTTCGTTTCGTTCGCCGTCGGGGGCGCGGAGGCGTCGGAGGGCATGGTTGACGATGCGGAGGGCGTCTTCGGACACCCCGCCCCGCGCGCGGTGTGGGGCAAGGGGGCGAAGCGCGTCCTCACACTGTCCGGGGATATGGGCGCGGTCGCGGACGGGAGCAATCTCGTGATTCACCTGCGCTACCTGGGCGACCACGCGCCGGACGGCGCGCGCCAGCTGGAGCCGCCCGCCGTCACGCTGAAGTTCGCGGCGCAGGGGACAATGGCGGAAGTGAAGGCGGAGCATTTGCCCCAGGCAAAGGCCCCGCTGTCCGGCCAGCGGGAGAGGGGGCATACGCTGCTGTATGCGTTTTCCTGGCCGGAAGTGGGCGCAGGCAGGCATTCCCTTCGCGAGGTACGGCTGGATTTTGGGGAGTCCGACGCATCCCACAGCGAGGTGACGGTGGACGCAGTCGGATTTGCCAAAGCGGTGACGGACGAACCGCAGCCGGCGGACGTTGTCGCGCCGAACCTGGAGGAATGGATCGCGGCCGAGCAGGAAACGGGGCAAATAACTGAGGTCGGAGGCGTGACCCTGACACCCCTCGGGGACGCGCCCATGCGTGTGCGCGGCGCGCTGCTGCGCACCCCCGCCGTCCTGGACCGCGTGCGCTTCGTCCTGGCGCGGACGTTCGGGGAGGCTGTCTCCGGCACTTCGGATACCCACCCGCCCGTCCTCGAATACCTCCAGGATGGCGAATGGCGCAGGGTGCCCGGGGGCGAGGCAGCCGTCCGGGACGGCGTCGGCACGGCGTCATTCCCTGCCGTCCGCGCCCGCGGCATCCGGGTGTCGGGCGGCGCGCCCCTGGAAGCGCTGCGCGCGTACCACGGCGAATCCATCCGGGGACTTGCGGTCACGGGCGGGACGGGCGATATACACGTGGATACCCTGCGGGTCCTGCTCCGCAAGGAGCCGGCATTGGACGGCTCGCCTCTCCCCGATTTAACCGCCAGCGTGTACGAAACCGATGGGGATGGCCTTCCCTCGCGTTCCATCTGGTCTGCCCAGATGCCGGAAAGCCAGGTGCCGCACGGCGAGCCGACCGATGTGCCCGCCGCGGGGCTCGTCCTGCGGGAAGGGGAGCGGTACGCCCTCGCGCTGGGGCAGGCAACCCTTGCCGCTTCGCGCGAGGCCGGGGGCTACTACCGCTGGGTGTTCGGGCGCAAGGCGGCGGGGGAAGCCGCAGGCGTCCTCGCGGACGGCGAGGCCAAACCCCCGGAGCACGACTGGGGCACCGCGTGGCTCCGCGTGTCCGGCGAGGGCGCGGTCACCGACCTGTCGAGCCCGTCGGACCACCCGGGCGTGCGCTTCGGCATCCCCGATCTCCCTCAGCGCTACCAGACCTTCCGTGCGCCCCGGAAAACCTCCGCCCTGGCCGACGGCGTGCTGGACGGCGGGTATGAGGCGCGGGACGAGGAGCTGCGCATCGTTTCGCCGAGGCCGGTCCTGGGCCTATATGTATACATGCAAGCGCCGTATCCCGCTTCCGTGACGGTCATGGACGGGGCGGGGACGCCGCTGGCCAGGATGGAGCGGTTTGAGGGCGGCATCCACTGGCTGCCGATGCCCCCAGGTGCTCGTCCGTCATCGCTTCGCCTGAACATTGAGGGCAGCGCGCGAATCGCGGAAATCGCCGCGGTGTAGGCCTGCCGGTCATCGCCCGCCCCGCATGCGCGGGGTATATTCCTGTGCCGGGGGCGTCCCCGGCGGCGTGCTTTGGCGCGCCAGGCTACAGACATAGAGGAACGAAAATGAAACTGAAGAAGGCATCCCTCGCCCGCGCGGCGGTGATGATCCTTATGGCGGCGATGCTGCCCCTGGGCGCGCTCGCGGGCATGATGGGGATGCGCGGCAGCCCCGAAATCCCCATTGTCGAACTGACCGGCCCGACGCGCCCCCTGTTCGTCCCGCCGGTCCTGGAGGCCGACGGGCAGGAGGGCGGCGCGCGGCACTTCACCCTGACGGCGGGCCAGGGCGAGACGGAGTTCTTCCCCGGCGTAAAGACGGAGACGCTGGGCTACAACGGGAACTACCTCGGCCCGACCCTGAGGTTCAGGGAAGGCGAGGAGGTCCGCGTCACGATACAGAACCGCCTCACCTGGGAGACCACCGTCCACTGGCACGGGATGAAGGTGCCGTGGGAGGTGGACGGGCACCCGCACAACGCCATCGCCGCGGGGGAGGACCGCGAGATGACCTTCACGGTGCGCCAGGAGGCCGCCACCCTGTGGTACCACCCCCACACGCTGCACGTCACGGGCAAGCAGGTCTACCGCGGCCTCGCGGGGTTCCTGCTCATTGAGGACGGCAGCGAATTGTCGGCGTCCCTCCCGAAGGAGTACGGCGTGGACGACGTGCCCGTGGCGGTGCAGGACCGCTTCTTCACGCGCGACGGCAGGACGGACTACCAGAACGCCTATAACCCGCAGGGCACGTACGGCAACGTCATCCTCGCCAACGGGACACCGAACGCGGAGTTCACGGCGACGACGCGGCTGGTGCGGCTGCGCCTGCTCAACGGCTCCAACGCGCGTACCTACGACTTTACGCTGGGCGACGGCCGTTCGTTCCTGCAGGTCGGCACCGACGGCGGGCTGCTGGACGCGCCGTTTGAGACGGACTCCGTTACGCTGACCCCCGGCGAGCGCGCTGAAATCGTCGTGTCGCTGGACG
>DATHTQ010000118.1:0-1653 GCA_035463055.1 Candidatus Limnocylindria bacterium | reverse complement strand
CCGTGCGCGCCGCGCCATCCCTTGGCGAACACGAGGGGGTTGGAGCAGGTGAAGCCGTCAGTGTCCACGAAGGTACCGCGCAGGACGAAATCGGCATATTGGTTGTACAGGGCGTTGAGCTCCTTCAGGTACGCCGTGTAGTTGGGGATATCGCTGAGCGACCCGCAGCACCTGTAGATCGTCATGTCGAACCGCAGGCCCAGCAGGAACGAATAGCCCGCCATGGCGCGGTAATGCTCCTCGTCCTGGCCGCACTCCCGGTTGGTGACCACGAGTTCGGGGAAGGTGTAGCGGTACATTTCCAGCATCATGCGGTCGTCCCGTGCGCCGGCGGGGTTGGCGGCCGTTGCGGGGGAGAGCAGGCGGCGGTCCGGGATGGTGGCGCTGCCGTGGCTCACGTCCATGGACTGGCCGTAGACGTCCACGTTGTGCTCCATCAGGATAATCCGGTCTTCGCCGAAGGACTTCACCCAATTGCGCAGGTCGGCGTAGTTGGCGGCCTTGCTTTGGTGCGAATGGCTGGGCTTTTGGTGGGTGTGCCCCTGCGCGTAGCAGAAGAAGGGCTTCCATCCGCCGATGTCGTACAGCACCCCGTCGGCGCCCAGGTCCAGGCAGGTCTTCGCGGCTTCCTTCATCTTGTCATGCCACATGGGCGCGCCGGGGCAGGCGAGGTACATCGGCATGGGCGGGTTCGCGATCTTGCGGTAGGTGCCCTCGCCGCAGTACGTCTCCGCGAACGGGATTTCCTCTCCCCAGATGGAGCGGATGGTTGCCTGGTCCCCGCCCCGGAGCCTGTAGAACTCGCTTTCGCGGTCGATCAGCGCGTAGCTGAGGAACATCAGCACCTTCCCGCCCCTGCCGTGGACGTAGTCGATGCCTTTTCTCAGCAACTCCTCCCCGCCCATGCGCGGGTCCGGCCTCCCGTCCGGCCACATGCGGGCGAACCCGCCCTCTTCCCAGCCGAGGAGGTAGAGCGTGTTGAACCCTGCCGCTGCCAGCTCGTCGTATAGTTCGGGGATGCGGGAATAGTCCCAGTTGATTTCGCCGTGGTGCTGCTTGAAGATCAGCCGCAGCCACCCCGTCATGTCCTGGCACCAGGTGGGCCTTGCGGGGGGCGTGAAGCCGCCCTCGCCGTCCATGAAGGCGCGGTAGAACTTCGCGCCCGCATGCCAGTCGCCCTCGTGCGGATAGAAGCACAGCGCCTGTCCCGCCCAGCTTTCCCCGGCTTCGAGCATCGGGTAGCGGATGAAGCCGAAGCGCAGCACGTTTAGCTTCACGTCGCGCTCCACGTGCAGGCACAGCGCCTGGCGGGTCGTGTCCTTCGCGCCGCAGTAGAGGCCTTCCAGGCTGCTGTACCAGTCGTACCACTGCATCGAGGCGTTTCCGCTCTGGTAGAGCGCGTCCATGTCGGTGTGGAACTGGTCGTGCCGTTCGTACTTGCGGAAGCCGGCGAACACGGACAGGTCCGCGAATGCCGGGTTGCGCACGCGCCGGCCCATGTCGTTGGGCCAAGCGAGGTACTCTTCCTCGGGATTCCCCGAAAGCGTCCTCGCGCCGGAGACCGGCGTGAGCTGCAGTTCCGCCAATTGGACCGAGGCGTCGCGGTTTTCAAGCTGCGCCGTCACTTCCAGCCCCAAATCGGTGACCGCATAG
>DATHTQ010000117.1:0-2077 GCA_035463055.1 Candidatus Limnocylindria bacterium | reverse complement strand
CCTCCGGTCCGCCGAGACGCTCCTCTCGGTCGCCGCGCGCACGAACCTGTTCGCCTAGACCCCGGCCGCCGGCTTCACGAGGACCGAGGACATGAAGGCCGCCTTCCGCGCCGCGTACGACACCGGGGAGGACACGTTCATTTCTGGCGGCGAGGAGTACCGCATCTTCCGCAACGGCGCCTCGGTCAACATCGGCCAGACGCGCGAGGCCGCGCTTGCGACGATGCACGTGTTCGACGCCGCCAGTTCTCGGAACGTGGCCGTGATGAACAGCTTCGCGTTCCGCAGCGCCGTGGAGGCCGCGATCGCGGGCGGGGAGCAGGACTTCACCCTGGACGGCACCGCATACCGCCTGGAGGACAACGAGGGCGCGTATACGGTGTGGCGCGTGGATGCCCAGGGGCAGGCGGAGACCTTCGCCAACGTCAGCGGCCTGATCATCAACCCCATCCTGCCCGACGTGTTCCTGGGCCTGGACTTCAAGGCCCGCGTCGCGGAGGCCATCGAGGCGGACGAGAAGGGCTTCACGTACGAAGGCCAGCGCTTTACGATCGACCTCGTCCACCAGACCTACAACATCAAGACCGACACGGTCACCCGCGTGCTGAAGATGTACAGCGCGCCGAGCGCCGCCCATCCGCTGGGCACCGACCAAAACGGCATGGACATGCTGACCCGGCTGATGTATGGGGGCCGCATCTCGCTGATGGTCGGCTTCGTCGTCATCTTCCTGGAAATGTTCATCGGCATCCTCATCGGCGGCATTTCCGGCTATTTCGGCAAATGGGTGGACACGCTGCTGATGCGCTTCATCGACCTGTTCAACTGCATTCCCTACTGGCCCATCATGCTCATCATGGGCTCCGTGATGGACACCCTCCAGGTGGATTCCTACGTCCGCATCTTCCTGCTGATGGTCCTGCTGGGCCTGCTGGGCTGGACCGGCATCGCGCGCGTGGTGCGCGGGCAGATCCTGGCGCTGCGCGAGCAGGACTTCATGGTCGCCACCGAGGCGACCGGCGTCCGCATATCCCGCCGCATCATCAAGCACCTGGTCCCCAACGTCATGCCGCTGCTCATCGTGCAGGCGACGCTGGGCCTGGGCGGCATCATCCTGACGGAGGCGACGCTCTCCTTCCTGGGACTTGGCGTCAAGTACCCGCTGGCCTCCTGGGGCAGCATCATCAACGCCGCGAGCGAGCCCTACGTGGTGACCAACTTCTGGTTCATCTGGGTGCCCGCGGGGCTGCTCATCCTGCTGACCGTGCTCGGCTTCAATTTCGTCGGCGACGGCCTGCGGGATGCTTTTGACCCGAAGATGAAGAGGTAGCAATGACCCTCAAGAACTATACGAAGAACAAAAGTGACCTGAACTACCTGTCCGCGCGGGAAGCGCGGGCCATCAGCCGCGAGAACCGCCGCATCACGGACCGCATCGAGCGGCAGCGCAACCGCCGCCACGTGCCGGAATCCGAGTACCTGACGCGCATGCAGGACGACAACAACGTCGTCGAGTTCGACAACATGCAGACGCATTTCTTCACGGACATCGGCGTCGTGAAGGCTGTGGACGGCGTCACGTTCGCCATTCCCAAGGGGAAGACGGTCGGCGTGGTCGGCGAGTCCGGGTGCGGCAAGTCCGTCACCAGCCTGTCGCTGATGCAGCTGGTCCAGCGGCCGCAGGGGCAGATCGTCGGCGGCTCCATCCGCCTGAACCTGGGCAATGGAAAGGCGTACGACATCGCGAAGGTGCCGTCCTCGGAAATGGAGAAGATCCGCGGCAACACGGTGTCCATGATCTTCCAGGAGCCGATGACCAGCCTCAACCCGGTGTTCCGCATCGGCATGCAGCTGGACGAGGTTATCAAACTGCACAACCCGGACATGACCGCCGAGGCCACCCGCGCCCGCAGCATCGACATCCTCGACACCGTAGGCATCGCCAACGCCGAGGGCATCTACCAGCGATACCCGCACGAACTCTCCGGCGGCATGCGCCAGCGGGTCATGATTGCGATGGCGCTGGTGTGCAACCCGGCGCTCATCATCGCGGACGAACCCACCACGGCGCTGGACG
>DATHTQ010000116.1:0-2166 GCA_035463055.1 Candidatus Limnocylindria bacterium | reverse complement strand
GGCCCACGGCGCGCCGGGAAGCAGCCCGAAGGCGGCCCCGGTGTTGGACACCCTCCGCACCTCCAGCAGGCCCGGGACCAGCGGGCCTTCCGGCAGCCCGGGGTACAGCTTGAGGAACAGGTCCAGGCAGGCTGCCAGCATGGCCGGGACGGCCGTCTTGCGTATCATGCGCTCCTCCAGTAGAATGATTATACGTTCCGCGCGGGCAAAATCATAGCCCGCACGGCGCGCCGGGGCCAAGGCCCCGGTCTGAAGGAGGAATGGATGAATTTGTCAATCGGGCTGCTCGCAGCCAACCTGCTCGCGTTATTGGCCTTCCTCGTGATCCCGGTGGGCGCCGCGCAGGCCCCCGCCGCGGAAAAGGTGATGTACTTCGCCGGCGGGTGCTTCTGGGGCGTGGAGCACATGATGGCCATGGTCCCGGGCGTCACCAGCGCCGTCAGCGGCTATGCCAACGGGACGACCCAGAACCCCACCTACCGCGAGGTGGTCGGCGGCGCGACCGGGCACATGGAAACGGTCGAGGTGCGCTACGACCCGTCCCTCGTTACGCTCGAGGAGCTGCTCGGGCTCTACTTCTCCGCCATCGACCCCACGGTCCGGAACCGCCAGGGCAACGACATCGGGACCCAGTACCAGACCGGCCTGTTCTATGCCGACGAGGCGGACGGCGAGACCGTGCGCGCCTTCGCCGAACGGGAAAAGGCGAAGCACAGCGCGTTCCACGTGCTCGTGGGCCCCTTGACCTCGTTCTGGCCCGCGGAGGAATACCACCAGGACTACCTCGTCAAGAACCCGTTCGGCTACTGCCATATCTCCTACGAGGAGTTCGAGCGCGCGAAGGCGACGGGCAGGAAGCCTCAGGCGGCTGCCAAGCCCGAGTACCGCGAGGTTTCCCCCAAGGCCGCCAAGGAGGCGCTGGACGCGGGCCTGGACATCGCGCTGCTGGACGTACGGGAGACCTATGAGTTCGCCGCCGGCTACATCCCGGGCGCCGTCAACGTCCCCATGGCCCGCCTGGAGCGGTATGCCGAGGACAACCTGCCCGACAAGGACGCCGTGATCTACGTCTACTGCCGCTCCGGCAACCGCAGCCGCACCGCGGCGTACATCCTGGTGGACATGGGCTATACGCAGGTGTACGACCTGGGCGGCATCATCGACTGGCCATATGGGATCGTGAAGTAGTAACTCGTTCCGGTACATCATGGAAGACCCGGCCAGCAGACGCTGGCCGGGTCTTCTTCCATGCAGAAATTGAACGTTAAGTCTGCGCCTGCGGCCGGAGCTCCCGGTCGATAGCCCGCGCCGCGTCCTTGCCCGCGCCCATCGCGAGGAGGCCGGTGGCCGAGCCGGTCACCGCGTCGCCGCCCGCGTCCACGCGCGGCCTGCTGGTGAGCCCGTCTTTACCGTTCACCACGATGCAGCCCCACTTGTCGGTATCCAAGCCGGGGGTGGTCATGCGGATGAGGGGGTTGCTGGACGTGCCGATGGCGATGACCGCCACGTCGCAGGGGACCTCGAAGTTGCTGCCCGCCTCCTCGACCGGCCTGCGCCGCCCGGAGGCGTCCGGTTCGCCCAGGGTCATGCGCAGGCACTCCAGCCCGCGCACCCAGCGGTTTTCGTCCCCCAGGACCCTGACCGGGCTGGTCAGCAGCCGGAAGAGGATGCCCTCCTCCTGCGCGTGGTGAATCTCCTCCAGACGGGCGGGAAGCTCCGCCATGCCGCGGCGGTAGACGATGGTGACCTCCTGCGCGCCCAGGCGTTTGGCGCACCGGGCCGCGTCCATCGCGACGTTGCCGCCGCCCACGACCGCGACCCTGCGTCCGCGCATGACCGGGGTCAGGCTGTCCTTCTCGTAGGCCTTCATGAGGTTGACGCGGGTCAGGTATTCGTTGGCGGAATACACGCCCTTGAGCGACTCGCCCGGGATGCCCATGAACCGGGGAAGGCCCGCGCCGGAGGCGATGAACACCGCCTCGAATCCCTGCGCGAACAGCTCGTCCACGGTCACGGTCTTGCCGATGATGGTGTTCACCTGGATCTCCACGCCCAGGCGCCGGAGCGCATCCACCTCCGCCATCACGATGGCCTTGGGGAGGCGGAACTCCGGGATGCCGTAGGTCAGCACGCCGCCCGGCAGGTGCAGCGCCTCGAACACGGTCA
>DATHTQ010000115.1:0-2693 GCA_035463055.1 Candidatus Limnocylindria bacterium | reverse complement strand
TACTCCGCGCCGCCCTTTCACTGCACCAGCGAAGTCCCCCTCACTCCACCAGCGACATCCTCGTGGACATGTGGCGCAGCGTGATGGATGCCACGCGCCCGCCCTCGATATCGAAGTCCAGGACCTTGGTGCTCCCGTCGGCGCCGCCGACGTAGACGTAGCGCAGCAGCCCCGACAGCGGGTCGTCCGAGTGGACGGTGTAGCGGGCGTACCCCTCTGCCATGTCGAAATAGATGCCCCGGTCCCCGCGGTCGTTGGGCACCTGGCCCATGTCGCGGAACTTGTCCGTCACTTCCTTCATCTGCATGCCGACCCTGGTGCCCCGGGGGCCGGTCATCGACCCCAGGCTCGTGGCCACGTGGTAGAGCAGCGCGCCCTCCTCGCCCGTTACGAACCGCGCCTCGCCCCAGGGGTACGTGAGCCGCCGGGCCTCGCCCGCCACGGCGCTGTCCTCCACCGCCTCGCGGGACGCGGGCTCGCCGAACTTGCGGATGAAGTCGTCCGCCGTGGTCTTGAGCAGCTCGAACTCTCCGAACCCGTCGTCCGAGCGGAAATACTTCTTGAACGTGCCGTTGACCTTGTACTCGACCACCATCTCGTTGGAGCGCTTGCCGTAGCGGTTGACCGCGATGGCGCGCAGCACCGCCCGCCCGCGCGGGAGGAGGATGCCTTCCCCGGTGTAGCGCGGCGAATCCTGCGACGGCTTCGTGCCGTCGATGGTGTAGTAGAGCTGCACGTCCTTGTCCGTGTCCATGTTGCGCAGCTGGACGCGGATGGGCCGCTCGTAGGTGTCCGAGGCCATGTTGGCCTTGGGCGCGAGCGGCGAGGGCAGCGTGATCGTATAGCGGATGGCCATCTCGTTGCTGATGAGCTCGCTGGACACCGTGACGGCGCGGAACGTGTAGGTGCCCTCGTTGAGCGTCAGCGGCTCCCGGTACTTGACGCCCGACTCGGGCAGCGGCCCGTCGCCGGTCGTATAATAGATGTCGTACCCTTGGGGGGACAGGAACTCGACCGTCTTGGCGTACATGTGCCTGCCGGCCGGGAGCGACGCCGTGGGCGGCAGCGGCACCATCAGCGCGCGCTGGGCGAAGAACGCGTCGTCCTGCGTCGCTTCATATGCTTTCTGCATCAGCGCCACCGCCTCGAACACGCGGTTCTGGTCCTCCAGGATGCGGATGGCCAGGCGCCAGGCCCGCGGGTCGCGGGGGGCGAGGGTGGAGTAAATGCGTGCGTAGGTCTTCTCCGCCAGGTCCATGCGGCCCTGGGCCTCGTACGCCTCGGCGAGCAGGAGCAGCCTTTCGGCCAGCTTCGGGTGCTCCGGCGCCTTCGCCTCGGCCTTGAGGTAGGTCTCCACGGAGCGCGCGACGTATCCCTGGTCGAGGTATTCGGTCCCCAGCGTCCACAGGGCGTCCGCGTTTGCGTCGCGCCCCATGCGCGCCATGGCGAGCTGGCCCTCCGGCGTCACCTTCAGCCAGATGAACCCGCCCGCCGCGGTGAGGAGCAGCAGGCCCAGCGCGACCGCGCCAACCTTGACCCAGTTGACCATGCGGCCCTGGTAGTTGGTCTTCTTCGCCTTCCTCGCGCGCCGCTTGCCGCGCTGGCGGCGGCCCTTCCCCTTGTCCTGGGCGACGGGGCGCGGGCGGGGCTGCGGCCTCGCGGCGACGCCTGCTTCGGCCGCCGGGGTGACCAGAGGGTCGAACGTCGCGGCTTCCGGGGCGTCCGTGCCCATGTATTTCCCGCAGGCCGGGCATACGCGCGAAGGCGCGTCCGAGGCGGTCCCGCAGTGCCTGCACTTCATTTCCATATGCGCGCCCGCTTATTCCAGCCCGCCCAGGGCGGCGTCGTCCGGGTCCGCGCCGAACTCGCGCTCGGGCGCGTCGCCGCCCAGCGCCTCTATGGCGCTGCGCAGCTCGATGTAGTCGTGGTAGCGCAGGCCTTCCTCCAGCGCCCGCTCGGTGAGCGCGGGGAGCGCCCGCTCGTCGCCCAGGCGGCCCAAAAACGCCGCCAGAACCGCCTGGCGCGGCGGGGATGACTCGAACAGGCGGATCAGGCTGTCGTACACCTCGGGATGGCGCGGATAGTGGCTCAGGATGGACAGCATGGCCTCGCGCCCGGCGTCTGTCGCCTCCTCCAGCGCGGCTATCATCGGGAGCACGGCGTCCTCCCCCATCTCCTCCAGGCTCGCCAGCGCGGCGTCGGCCAGGTCGTCCCGGTCCTCCCGGCGCGCCTGCCACTGCACGTACAGGGGCAGGGGCTCCATGCTCCCCATGTCGCGCAGCAGCCGTACGGACAGCATCCGCGCCTCCTCCGGCGCCGATTCGTCCCCCACCAGCGCGACCAGCGCGCGCTGCGCGCTGGCGCCCTCGTCCTCCAGGCGCATCAAGAGCGCGTCCGGCACGGGCACATCCTCCGCGATATAGGCGAGCATCAGCGCGACCAGCTGCGCGCCCCCGATGCCCTCGAACCAGCTCGCCGGGGTCCTCCCCTCCAGCCAGTCCGCCGGGGTGCGCAGGAACCCTTCGTAGATGCCCGGCATCAGCGCCTCGACCTGTTCGATATCCATGAGCTCGTCCTGGCGCTCCTCCAGCCAGGCGTGCAGGTAGTCCCGGAAATGGCTGTCAAAGTCAATCAGCCGCAAGGTTCCCTCCCTGTAATATGGCCTCGATTTCCGGCGCTTCAAAGGAGCGCTC
>DATHTQ010000114.1:0-2652 GCA_035463055.1 Candidatus Limnocylindria bacterium | reverse complement strand
TGCCGGACGGCTCCCCCGCACCCGACGGGCTGGTCATCGCCCTCGTGCCGGAGACAGAGGCGGTCGCCCAGGTGCTGGCGGATATCGTCCAGCAGGCCCAGGGCCTGCCCGTTACGTCCACCTATTTCGCGACGTACCAGGAAGCCATCCAGGGCGTCCTTCCCGAGGGCGCGGACCTCGCCGCGCTGGAACTGCAGGAGCTGACCGGGCTGGTGGTGTCCGGCTACGAAGAGGCCATGGGCGACGTCGCGGTGCGCTTCGGCTTCCCCACGCTGTTCGACCCGCTCAAGCCCGTCGTGGTGCTGGTGGGCCTGGCGGAGGGCGACGGCGTCACCTGGCAGGTGCTGGAGTTCGCCGTTTCCAACGCCGACGGCGGCGTGGACACCATTTTCCCTGCGGAGCTGCTGCTGGCCGTACAGGCGGGCCAGGCGCTCATTGCCGTCCTGCAGTAACTTTTCCCATTCACGCGCATGCGGCATTTCACAGTGCCGCATGTTTCCTTGAAAGGTGTTCCGGTTGAACAAGAACGAAGCTTCCCCGACCTCCGTCGCGGCGCCCAGGCCTGCGGAACGGGGCGAAGTTGAGATTGACCTGGTCGAGCTCTTTTTCGCCCTGCTGGAGAACTGGTTCCTCATCCTGCTGTCCGTCGCGACGGCTGCCGTGCTGGCCTGGGTGTACACCACCCAGGTCGTCACGCCCATGTACGAGGCCAGTTCCAAGCTGTACGTGACCAGCAACAGCGACTCGGTCATCAACCTGTCCGACCTGCAGATCGGTTCCTACCTGACCAACGACTACCAGGAGGTCTTCAAGACCTGGGAAGTCCACGAGCAGGTCAACCGCAACCTTGGCCTCAATTACACCTATGCCAAGCTGCAGGGCATGATCACCGTCAGCAACCCCGCCAACACCCGCATCCTGCAGATCACGGCGCGCTCCCCCAGCGCGGCGGAAGCCACCAACCTGGCCAACGAGTACGCCCAGGTGGCGCAGCGCTACATCAGCGAGACGATGCGCACCGACGAGCCCAGCATCCTCTCCGTGGCCCTCAAGCCGCTCAGGCCATCCAGCCCCAGCCTCACCCGCAACATGGCCCTGGGCGTCCTGCTGGGCCTGTTCATCGGCTTTGGCATCGTGCTGGTGGGCTTCATCCTGGACGACCGCATCAAGACCGCGGACGACGTCCTCAAGTACGCCGGCCTGCCCACGCTGGCCGTGGTACCCATCCAGAAAGCGATGCTTGGCGCCGATGCGGCCCGCGCCCACGCATCGAAGAGGAAGCGCCCATGACGGCTGAGATCACGCGCCTCCCCCTCCTGGACTACGCGGGCGCCGAGGCCCTCAACGTGCTGTGCACCAACCTGTCCTTCACGGGGCGCGACCGCAGGGTCATCATGGTGACCAGCTGCGTGGAGGCCGAGGGCAAGAGCTTCGTATCCATGAACCTGGCCCGCACCCTGAGCCAGCTGGGCAAGCGCGTCGTTCTGGTGGACGCGGACCTGCGCCGCTCCGTGCTCAACAGCAGGTACGGCATCCGGCTGCCGCAGGGCGCTTTCGGCCTCGCCCACTACCTGGCGGACATGTGCCCGCCGGAGGGCGTGCTGTACGACACCAACTACCCCGGCGTCTACTTCATCCCGGTCGGCCGCACGGTGACCAACTCCCTCGCCCTGCTCAACACCCCGCGCCTGGGCGAGCTGCTGCACCGCCTGGCGACCCAGGTGGACTACGTCATCGTGGACACGCCGCCGGTGGGCGCGGTCATTGACCCCGCCGAAATCGCCAAGTCGTGCGACGGCGCGCTCATCGTGGTCAGCTCCGGCAAGGTGCGCCGCAGGGACTTGTCCGAGACCCGCCAGCAGATCGAGATGGCCGGCTGCGAGGTGCTGGGCGCCGTCCTCAACGGGGTGGACCCCAACGCCCTCGGCAGCCGCCGCTACTATTACGCCAAGAAATACTACAAGAAGCAATACGGCTCCGGGGACCATCTTCCCCGCGGCGATAAGCCGGTCAAAAAGGTAACGAAGCCCACGCTCAAGCCAGCCAGGCCAAAATGACTTTCGTTGACGTCCACCACCACCTGCTTTGGGGGTTGGACGCGGACGGGCCGCAGACCCCCCGGGACACGCTGGCCATGATGGAGCGCGCATGCGCGGACGGCATCCGCGCTGTTTGCGCCACCTCTCACGTGATGCCCGGCCTTCGCCCGTTCAGCAAGACCGACTACCTGCGGCGGCTGGAAGAAGTACGCGAAGTTTGTCTTTTTCACGCTTTTCCACTTGACATATTCGCAGGTATGGAAGTATTCTTTACCGAGTTCGCCTGCGAGATGCTCCGCCGCGGCGACATCCTCACCCTGGCGGGCTCGGACTATGTGCTGGTGGAGTTCTCCCCGCAAGTTCCCTATGCTGACCTTGCACGGGGGCTGCGCCAAATCGGCGAGGCAGGGTTCGTCCCGGTCCTTGCCCACGCGGAGCGGTATTCCTGCCTGGTACGCCGTCCCTCCCGCCTGGCAAGCCTCAAGGCGGACATGCCCCTGCGGGTCCAGCTCAACGCCTCCGCCTTCATAGGGAGAAAGGGCTTCCTGCAGGGCCGGTTCATCCGGATGGCGACGGAAAGCGGCCTCGTGGACTTCGTAGCCAGCGACGCGCA
>DATHTQ010000113.1:0-2709 GCA_035463055.1 Candidatus Limnocylindria bacterium | reverse complement strand
CAAGGGCATCACCCCGCCCATCGACGCGCTGCCCAGCCTGTCGCGCCTCAAGGACAAGGGCATCGGCGAGGGAAAGACCCGGCGCGACCACGCCGCCACGATGACCCAGCTGTTTGCGGCCTACTCCCGCGGCAAGGACGCTAAGGAGCTGGCCGTCATCCTGGGCGAGGCGTCGCTGACCGACCTGGACAAGAAATACGCTGCGTTCTCCGACGCGTTCGAGCGGCGCTACGTCTCCCAGGGATATACGACGGACCGCAGCATCCAGGAGACGCTGGACCTGGGGTGGGAGCTGCTGCGCATCCTGCCGAGGGGCGAGATGAAGCGCATCAGCGATAAACTGCTGGACGAGTACTGGCCCAAAAAGGACGGGGGCGAGTAAATGGCCGTCCTTCGCGTGAACCCGACGCGCATGGAGATGACGCTGATGAAGCGCCGTCTTGCCGTCGCGCGCCGCGGGCACAAGCTGCTCAAGGACAAGCGCGACGAGATGGTGCGCCGCTTCATCATCCTCGCGCGTGAGACCGCGCGGCTGCGCCGCGAGGCGGAGGAGAGCCTGGGCGCCGCGCTGCGGGACTTCGCGCTGGCCCGCGCGGTGATGGAACCGGGGGCGCTGTCCCAGGCGCTGCTATACCCCGCCAGGCGCGCGCAGGTCAGCGTGGGGCAGGCGAGCATCCTGTCCGTGCGTGTGCCGGTCTACCAGGTGGAGGGCGGCATGGGGGAGACGGTGCTGCCCTACGGCATGGCGGATACCTCCGCGCAGCTGGACAACGCCATCCGCACGATGGGGGAGGCGCTGCCCAGCCTCATCGCGCTGGCGGAGAAGGAGAAGACCGTCGCCCTGCTGGCCGACGAGATCCAGAAGACCCGCCGGCGCGTCAACGCGCTCGAGTACGTGATGATCCCGCGCTTCGAGGAGACCATCCGCTCCATCGCGATGAAGCTCGAGGAGAATGACCGCGGAGCGCTGACCCGGCTGATGAAGGTCAAGGAGATGCTGCGGGACAGGGAGGGCTGAGCGCCCTACCGTTTCGGGCGGCGGCGCGGGCCGCAAAAAGATGCCGAAATCCGCCGCACGCGCCCCGCAAACCGCTTGACAGCACTGGTTGTATCCGGTATAATCGCATTCGCTGTCGGCGTTGGGGAATGGTGTAACGGCAGCACCTGCGACTCTGACTCGCATAGTCTAGGTTCAAATCCTAGTTCCCCAGCCAACGCGCCTCCGTGGTCTAGCGGTTAGGACACCGCCCTCTCAAGGCGGCAACACGGGTTCGAATCCCGTCGGGGGTGCCAGTCCCGGGAATGTCGTGAATCGGCGTTCCCGGGTTTTTCTTTACGTTTCCACAAATGGCATGCGTGCCTTGTATATATGGAGCGTATCCTTCGGGGTATAAAAAACCAAGGCAGGAATACCTCTGCTGCATACCTGTTGGTTCAGCATAGGTCCCGCCCTGTCACACTGCCGTCAGGCGAGCGGAGGATGGAATGGCGCGCAAGGCAAGGAACCCGGCGGAGAGCAAGGAAATCGAGAACAGCCTGTTCGCGCAGAGCAGGCTTGGCCGCGAGGAGCTGTTCGCGGAACTCGGCACCTCGGAGGTTGGGCTGAACACCGTCGAGGCGGATGAGCGCCTGGAGCGGTTCGGGCCCAACGTCATCGAGGCCGGGCACCAGAGGACCCTGTGGGAGAAGCTCGCCGGGGCGGTCATCAACCCGTTCAACGTCGTGCTGCTCATCGTGCTGGGCGTCACGGTCGTCACCGACATCGTCATCTCGCGCGAGAAGACCTACAGCACCTCCGCCCTGATCCTGGCCACGATCCTGATATCCGCGTACATCGGCTATTCGCAGGAGGAGAAGTCCAACGACGCCGCGCAGAAGCTGCGGAAGATGATCACCAACAAGGTGGACGTCATCCGCAACCGGCTGCCCGTGGTCGTCGACATCACCGACGTCGTCCCCGGCGACATCGTGAAGCTTTCATCGGGCGACATGCTGCCGGGGGACGTGCGCTTCTTCGAGGCGAAGGACCTGTTCGTGGACCAGTCCTCCCTTACGGGGGAGTCGTATCCCGTAGAAAAGTTCACGGATGTGAAGGCGGGGGACAGCCTGACGTCGCTGGACAACATCGGGTTCCTGGGCACCAACGTCGTCAGCGGCTCCGCGCTGGCCGTCGTGCTCTCCACCGGCAGCCGGACGTACTTCGGCAGCATGGCGAAGTCCCTGTCCACCGACAAGGAGGTCAGCGACTTCGAGAAGGGCATCAGCTCCATCAGCAGGCTGCTGATCCGTTTCATGCTCGTGATGGTCCCGGTCATCTTCGCCGTCAACCTGCTCACCAAGGCCAACCTGGTCGAGTCCATCCTGTTCGGCATCACCATCACGGTCGGACTGATCCCGGAGATGCTGCCCGTCATCACGACCTCGACCCTCGCCAAGGGCGCGCTGGACATGTCCCGCAGGAAGACCATCATCAAGAAACTGAGCTCCATCCAGACCTTCGGGGAGATGGACGTCCTGTGCACCGACAAGACCGGCACGCTGACCCGGGACAAGATCATCCTGGAAAAGTACATGGACGTCGAGGGCAATGAAGACCTTAGCATCCTCGGGTACGCGTTCCTCAACAGCTGGTTCCAGACCGGGCTCAACAACCTGATCGACCTCGCCATCATCTCGCGGGCCGAGGGGGAGGGTCTCAACCACCTGAAG
>DATHTQ010000112.1:0-4970 GCA_035463055.1 Candidatus Limnocylindria bacterium | reverse complement strand
CCCTAGGAAAGGACCGGCAGGACCTCCCCTGCGGGAATCTGGCCGCTGCCGTTGTCGGCGACCCGGGCCGCGGAGCGGAAGTTGAGCGTGCGGCCGTTCTGGGTGACCACGACCGCATCGCCGACGACCGTTTCCCCACCGGGGGCGGCGGGGGTCGGGCTGGGGCTGGCGGAGGGTGCGGGCGTCGGCGACGCGGACGGGGACGCCGTAGGGGCTGCCGTGGGCGCGGCGTCGAAGCGCAGATAGGCGCACACGACGTAGCCCACGCGGGTACCGACGCGGATCTTCGCCCACTCGCCCAGGTTCTCCGTCACCGTGACGGCCGTTCCGCTGGGAATCTGGTAGAACGTGTTGGCGCCGTAGGCGGGGCTGTTGCGCAGGTTGAGCTTGCCGTTGTTGGCGGTGTGGACGCGCGCGGGGACGATAGGCCCGCCGGGGGCGGGCGTGCGGGTCTGCATGGGTGTGCCTGTTGGCGCAGGTGTGCCGGTCGGCACGGGAGTAGCGGATGGCGCGGGGGTAGCGGACGGGGCAGGGGTGGGCGTTGCGGGGGCCGGGGAGGGCGCCCTGGCGCTGAGGAAAGAGGACATCACGTATCCCGTGCGGCCCGCGTACTGCACGCGGCTCCAGGAGCCTTCGGTCCCGATGACGATCACGGCGTCCCCGTAGGGAATCAGCGCGATGGCGGCCGTGCCGGTGCGCGGCACGCTGCGCAGGTTGAGACCTCCCTTGGTGGCGGTGACGACGTACGCGGTATACGCATTTGCGGCGCCGGGGGCCTGCGTGGCGGATGGGGGCGGGGGCGCGGCAGTCCCTCCACCACCAGCGGAAGGCGCGAACTGCGGAGCGAGGGCGTACAGCGCGGTCAGCGTCCTGTTGCCCGCAAGGCCGTCCGCCTCCAGCCCCTGGCGCTGCTGGAATGCCTGGACCGCGGCGCGGGTCAGGTCGCCAAAACTGCCGTCAGCTTTGAGCGGATAGCCGACGTGGTTGAGCGCATTCTGCATCGCGAGCACGTGCGGCCCGCGCTCCCCCGGGCGGATGGTTTCATAGATCACAGCGGCCGTCGCTGTGCCGGCCGCGAGGCATACGCATACGGCGATCAGGCAAGCCCTGCGGAGAAGGCTTCGCCCTCCTGCCGCCAAATTGGCTGCGAGCCTTTTTTTCACTGCCTGGAGGATAGTATTCATGCTATTCCTCTCATGCGTTTTCATGGCACATACATACCACGTTGTTACTACTGTGTAAAGGGATATTACGAAATTGTTAAGGAATATCCGTTTCCCGCAACCCCACCAGGGAGTTCGACAGCGCCGCGAATTCCGCCAGGTTCAGCGCCTCGCCGCGCACGTCCTCCCGCAGGCCTGCGGTCTGCAGGACGGCCTTCGCCTCCTCCCGCGAAAGGCCGAACGCGGGCATGAGGTTGTTGAGCAGGGTCTTCCTGCGCATCGCGAACGCGGCGGTGACGGTCCGGAGGAAATGCGCCTCGTCCCGCACGTGCACCGGCGGCGCCGCGTGGAACGGCATGACCAGGAACACGCTGTCCACCTTCGGCGGGGGCGTGAACATGCGCGCTGGGATCTTCGCGGCTGCGCGGGGGTTCGCCTTCCACCGCGTCAGGACAGCCAGCGGCCCGTACTCCCCCGTGCCGGGCTGCGCCATGATGCGGGCGGCGGCTTCCTCCTGCACCATGACGCTGACGCTGCGGATGGGCGCGGGGAGCTTCAGCAGCATCGTCAGCAGCGGCGTGGTCAGGTAATATGGCAGGTTGGCGGCGACGTGGAACGGGAGGCCCCCCATGAGGGCCGGGATGTCCGCTTCCGTCGCGTCGGCCATGACGACCTGCGCGTTGGGGACGTCCCGAAGCCGCTCCTCCAGTACCGGCTCCAGCCGCGGGTCCACTTCCAGCGCCACCACCCGGTGGCATACGGCCGCCAGCGCGAGGGTGAGGTCCCCGCGCCCCGCGCCGATCTCCAGCACGTCGTCCCCCGGGCCCAGGCCGGTCTCGCGCACGAGGCGCGCAAGCAGCTCCGCATCGAACAGGAAGTTCTGCCCCAGGGATATCTTGGGCTCGAACCCGGGGATGCCCCGTGTCAGAGGCCGCGGCATCGGTTGAACAATTCCACGGGGTCCGCCGCGGTGAAGGCAGCGGTGCCCATGACCAGCCGCGTCGCGCCGAGGGAGGCGACCCAGGCGCAGTTGTCAGCGTTGACGCCTCCGTCCACGCTGACGGTCCCGGTGAATCCCGCGCCACGCAGTTCCGGTATCTTGTCCAGCGTCTCCCGCATCAGCGGCTGACCGCCGAAGCCCGGCTCCACCGACATGACGAGCACCAAACCTATGTCGGGGAAATACGGGGAGACCGCGTGCACCTCCGTGCCCGGTTTGATGGACAGGCCGGGTACGACGCCCGCGTCCGAAAGGTCGCGGATGACCTTGCGCAGGTCGCACTGCGCCTCGATGTGCACGGTGATCTCGTCCGCGCCCGCCTTGACGAACGCGTCCAGCAGCCTGTCGGGCCGGGAGAGCATCAGGTGTACGTCCAGCCGAAGCGACGGGAACGCATCCCGCAGCGCCTTGACCATCGCGGGGCCGAAAGAGATGTTGGGCACGAAATCCCCGTCCATGATGTCCAGGTGCAGGATGGAAGCGCCCGCCTCCACGAGCCGGGACACGTCCCGATGGACGTGCAGCGGGTGTGCCGCCAGCACCGACGGCGCGATGTCAACCATACCGATTCCCCCACGTTTCCTTGACGTCCTGCAGCAGCAGGCGGTACCTGTCCACCCTGTCGCGGCTGATTTCCCCCGCGCGCGCGGCTTCCTCCACCGCGCAGCCCGGCTCTGCCCCGTGCAGGCACACGGTGAACCTGCAATTACCGGAATACGGGGCGAACTCAGGATAGTACTCCCGGAGCTGCTCGGGCTCCATGCCCAGGGGCAGCTCCAGCAGGCTGAAGCCAGCGGTGTCCAGCACCCTAAGCCCCATGTCCGTCAGCAGCGTGACGTGCCGGGTCGTTTGCCTGCCCCGCTGGATTTTGGGGCTGATTTCCCCGGTCTTGAGGTCCCTTCCCGTGAGCCGGGAAATCAGCGTGCTCTTGCCGGTGCCGGACTGCCCCGCCAGGCAGCTCAGGTGTCCCTGCATGGCGTCCCGCAGCACAGGCAGGCCTTCGCCACTCTTCGCGCTGACCGCGAGGACGGGGGCGCCGGATTTCGCGTATGCTTCGCCCACCGCGTCCGCCATGCCGGGGCTCAGGTCCGTCTTGTTGACGGCGATCAGCGGCGCGATGCCCTGCATGTACGCGCTGACCAGCAGCTTGTCGGCAAGCAAATAGTCCGGCGCAGGCTCCGGAGCCAGCGTGATGACCAGCTGGGTCACGTTGGCCACCGGGGGCCGCGTGATCTCGGACGTGCGCGGCAGCAGCTCGTCCAGCCAGCCGTGCTGGTCGTCCTTGCCGGGCGTGAATCGCACCCGGTCGCCCACGAGCGGGGTGACCCCCTCGAAGCGGAAGCGGTTGCGCGCGCGCAGCACGAACTGTGCTCCGCCGTCGTCCGCCACGGTGTACAGCCCGCCGCGGCCCTCGCAGATGACGCCCTCGCGCTGCTCCTGCATCACAGCCCCCCGGGGCGCGTAGTCGGAAGCGGCGCCGCGGTGGGCGCGACGTAGATGACGATGTCCACTGCGGTGCCCTCGCCAACGGTTTCCCCCGGCAGCGGCAATTGCGAGGCTACGCGGTCATGCTGCGACGTATCCTCCACCCCCACGCGCTCCACCTTGCCGGTGATGAGCCGCTCGCGCTTGAGCAGCTCGGCCGCCTCGGTCCACTTGCGCATGCTGAGGTCCGGGACGACGGCGCGGCCGGAGGAAATGGTCAGCTGCACGATGCCGCCCGCGTCCATCATCTCGCCCGCCGCGGGGCTCTGGGACAGGACGGTGCCCACGGAGGCGGAGTTGATGACGTACTTGACCGGCATCCCCTGCAGCCCGACACGCTCCAGCGCGGCCTTGCCCTCCGCCAGCGACGCGCCCTCCACCAGGGGGATGGCCTTCCTCGCCGGCCCGCTGGACACAGTGAGCAGCACTACCTCCCCGCGCTTGATGGCCTCGCCCGCCTCCTGGCTTTGGGTGATGACGGTGTCCACCGGCTCACCGCTGCTGGTGCGCACGACGCGCACGACCAGGCCCTCCGTCTCTGCCTCGCGCCGCGCGCGCTCCAGCGAATAGCCGCGCAGCAGGGGCATGCGGGTCGTGCCGACGATATCCCAGTAGATGTAATAGGTGCCGGTCACCAGCGCGGCCAGCAGCGCGACGGACAACAGCACGAGCAGCGCGCGGCTGCTCCTGCCGGCGGCGCGGGCCCTGCGCTGCGGAGTGCGTCCGCGCTGCGGCGGACGGGTGTCGTCCGCCGTTTCCCCGCGTATGGGGATCAGCGACGCGTGCAGCGCCTGGGCCATGAGCATCGCGGAGGCAAAGCGGTCCTTGGGGTCCTTCGCCATCGCCTTGCGCACCACTTCCTCCAGCGCGGGGCCCACGTCCGGAGCGAAGTCGCGCATGGGCCTGGGCTGCGCCTGCAGGTGCTGCATCACGATGGCCATCGGCGTCTCGCCCTGGAAGGGGACCTGGCCGGTCAGCATCTCGTACAGCACGATGCCAACGGAATACAGGTCGGAGGCGAAGGTGCTCGTCTCGCCCCGGGCCTGCTCCGGAGAGAAGTAGTGCACCGATCCCATGACCCCGGCCCTCGCCTTCGCCTGGTCGTCCGTGTTGGTGCCGACCATCCGGGCGATGCCGAAGTCCGAGACCTTGATGTAACCCATCCGGTCCACGAGGATGTTCTGCGGCTTGATGTCGCGGTGGATGATGCCCGCCTCGTGCGCGTGGCGAAGGGCGGAGAGGATGCGGATGGCGATCTGCACCGCGGTGGCCGGGGGCAGCTTCCCGTGCTCGGTGATGATGTCCTTGAGGGTCTTGCCGTC
>DATHTQ010000111.1:0-1756 GCA_035463055.1 Candidatus Limnocylindria bacterium | reverse complement strand
GGGTGGGCGGAAGCGCTGTCCGCGCTGCCGCTGGCACTCGCGCTGTACGCCGCATCCCTGCTCGTGTTCTCCCGCCGGGAGTTGTGAAAGGAGCCGCCATGCGCCAGAAATTGACGCCGGACCCCTGGACAATCGTCCAGGACTCCTTTTCGCGGGAAGACCAGCGCTTCTTCGAGAGCCTGACGTCGCTGGGCAACGGGGCTATGGGCATGCGCGGCAGCTTCGAGGAGGATTATTCGGGCGACACCCTGCGCGGCACCTACATCGGCGGCGTATGGTTCCCGGACCGGACCCGCGTGGGCTGGTGGAAGAACGGCTACCCCGAGTATTTCGGCAAGCAGATCAACGCGATGGACCTCATCGGCCTGTCCGTTTCCGTCAATGGGGAGACGCTGGACGCGGGCGCGATGGAGGTTGTGGATTTCCGCCGCGAGCTGGACATGCGGGAAGGCGTCCTGCGGCGCGGGATGACCCTGGTCACCGCGTCGGGCGAGGTGACAATACGCGCGGAGCGGTTCGTGTCCATGGACGACACGCCGCTGCTGTGCCTTCGCTACCGGGTCACGCCGTCGTTCCCCGCGCGGGTCGCTGTCACGGCATACCTGGACGGGGAGGTGCGCAACGAAGACAGCAACTACGACGAGCGGTTCTGGGAAGGGCTGGAAAGCGACGCGCGGGGGGACGAAGCCTGCGCGCACCTGGTGAGCCGCACGAAGGAGAACCCGTTCGGCACGCCGCGGTTCACGGTCGCGGGCGCGTTCCGTGCGGGCGGGAACATGGCCGCAACGGGTAGCGGCGCGCGGACGGGCTACGCCTTCGTCACGCTGGAGAAGGAAGTCGCCGCCGGGGAGACCGCCCTTGTGGACAAGCTTGTCTGCGTCGCGACCGACCGGGACCACCCGGCGGAATCCCTCAGCGACATCGCGCGGGCCGGGGCGGCACGCGCGCGGGACGCGGGGTATGAGGCTCTCCTCGAAAACCACGTCCGCGCGTGGGCGCGCAAGTGGGAGCATGCCGACGTCCGCATCGAGGGCGACGACGCGGCCCAGCAGGGCATCCGGTTCAGCCTGTTCCACCTGTTGTGCACCTACACAGGGGACGACCCACGGCTGAACATCGGCCCCAAGGGGTTCACGGGGGAGAAGTACGGCGGCGCGACCTACTGGGACACCGAGGCGTTCTGCTTCCCGGTGTACATGGCCATTTCCGGCGAGGACACCGCGAGGCAGCTGCTGCTGTACCGCCACCGCCAGCTTCCCGGCGCATACGAGAACGCGCGCAGGCTGGGGCTGCCCGGCGCGCTCTACCCGATGGTGACTTTCGACGGCACCGAGTGCCACAACGAGTGGGAAATCACCTTCATGGAGCTGCACCGCAACGGCGCTATCGCGCACGCGATCTTCAACTACGTGACCTATTCGGGCGACGAGGCATACCTCGTGAACAAAGGCCTGGACGTGCTGTGCGGCATCGCGCGCTTCTGGGCGGGCAGGGTGCATTTCCATGCGGGGCTTGGGAGGTACATGCTCCACGGCGTGACCGGGCCCAACGAATACGAGAACAACGTCAACAACAACTGGTACACCAACCGCATCGCGGCGTGGTGCCTGGACTGGTTCCGCGAAGCCTGCGAAAAGGCGCCGCCGGGGCGGCTGGCGGACCTGGGGGTCACGGCGGAGGAACTCGCCCGGATGGGGGACGTCAGCGGGCGGATGTACTATCCCGAGGATACGGAGCGGGGCGTCTTCGTCCAGCA
>DATHTQ010000110.1:0-1618 GCA_035463055.1 Candidatus Limnocylindria bacterium | reverse complement strand
CGGAAACGGACCTTGCGGTAGTCCTGGCCGGGGGCGAACGGCTTGACCTGCTTGCCGCTGGCCCAGACCAGCTTGCCTTCCACCCAGGCCTTGCCGTAATCGTCGCTGCCGAAGGCCACCCAGAGGTCCTGCTCGCGATCCGAGTAGACCTCGGTGTAGGCGTACCAGATGGCATTCCGGTCTACGTCCTCGCCGTGCGGTTCGATGCGGACATAGCGCGTCTGCCGGTACTTCCAGCGGATGTCCCGGCCGCCCTTGCCCTGGTACACCGCGCCCAGGTCCACGACATCCTCGGGCGGGTACTTCCTGTCCAGGTCCTCCGGATTCTGCCGCCCCGGATGCACAAACGGACCGATGAACCACCAACTGTCCACGCTCATCCAGTCCGCCGTTTCGCCCTCCACGGAGATCTTGCGTCCGAACACCGGCCTGCCCTTGAACGTGCCGCCGCTGGAACCCGACTGCATTTCGCTCAGGAGCAGCGCCGGCCCCACGTACGGTTTGCCTTCGTCGAAGGTCCCGCCGCCGTGGATGCCCGATTCCAGGTTTCCGACCTCCCACTGCAGAAGGCCCATCGTGTGGTCCTCGCCCGCGACGCCCTTGGCCATCAACAGCAGGCGGTCCGTGAAGGCGCAGATTTCCTTCGCCTCCAGATCGGCGCCGACCATGGCGGACTTGAGCGATTCGAACGCCGCGTCCGGCGTTGACGTGATTCTCGTGTTCAGGCTCTCCGCGGCGATGCGCAGCCGCTCCGTTTTGGCAATCCGGTTGGACCGCATCGCGTGGCTCAGCGGGATGTACTGCCGGCCGGCCATGTCGAAGGCGCGCATCCGTTCGTACGCTTCGATGATGGGCGGCTCGGCCTGCACACAGGCATCGTAGAGTTGCGCAAGGCGCATTCCGGAGAGGTCCGGCGCGGCCGGCGCGGGCAGGGGGGCGGGCGTCTCGTCCACCACCTGCGGGTTGTCCCGCCGCAGGGCCTCCAGGCGCGCGCCCTGCAGGCGGTGCATCTCGGCGAAGGTCTCCGCCAGGTGCAGACGGCTGCGCGCCAGCGACCGCTCGTACTTCTCGCGCAGGGCGCCGACCATCTCGTTCAGACGCCGCTCGCCCACGGCGGGCATGCGCGTGTCCATGGGCGACCGGTCGAAGAGCAGCCCGCGCAGCGGCGTGAACCACGCCACGGCCAGGACCGCCACCGCGTGCAGGGCGATCGAGACGATCCACCACGCCGCGCTGCGCTCGGTCTTTGCACCTCTCGCCATGGCTTCTCCCTCAATCCGTGCGCGTGCGGATGCCCAGGTTCCTAATGTTGTACAGTTGGCACAGGTCCACCACCTTCGCCAGATGCCAGACGCGCGCCTGACGGTCCGCGTCAATCCGCACGCGCGTCTGCGGCGCGCTCATGGAGATGTGCTGCAGCCGCTTCGTGAGTTCCTGGTCGGAAAAGATCGCCTCGTTGTCCAGGAAGACCTTCCCCTCGCGGTCCAGGGAGATGACCAGTTCCTGCTTGGGCGCCTTGGCGATCTTCGCATACGCCGCGGTCGGCAGTTCGAGTTGCAGTTCCTTGTGCGGCTTGCGCAGACTCGCCGTGACCAGGAAGAAACAAAGCAGCAGGAAC
>DATHTQ010000109.1:0-2002 GCA_035463055.1 Candidatus Limnocylindria bacterium | reverse complement strand
CGTCGCCCATAACATTGCCTCCTTTATCTGTATGCCTTGACGCATGCACATCCATACAACGCGCGGGCGCGCCAAAACTTGCGGCCGCGCGGGCGGCGCGCCCGCCCCCTTATGCGCGCTGCCCCAGCAGCCTCGCGAAATGCTCGTTCCGGAAGCCCTCGGCCATCCCCGGGCACTCCTCCGCCTGCCCCTGCGGCGAACCCTGCGAGGCGGTGGCACGCACCTGCGCGTCCCCTACGTTCATCACCACGGCGGCGTCCCGCGCGCCGGGGATGTCGCGCATCCGCGCCAGGGATTCCCGGAGCACTGCGTTGGCGGCGGCGCGGACGTCCGGGCCCGGCCACGGCCCCGTCCAGGCGATGAGCACGTCCTGCTCCCCCGGGTACATGAAGGCGCCGTCCATGACGCTCGCCTCCTCGGGCTCCTCCGAGAGGCTGTCCTCCCCGGTCCAGCGGATGCGCAGGGCGTCGCCGGGATGGCGCAGCGATATCCTCCACAGGCCCGCGCGCACGTCCGCCGCGGCTTTCGCGTCCACCAGCGCGTACAGGCTGCGGCCCTCCTCGCCGCGTTCAAAGGATGCGCGGTGGCGCGCCAGCAGCGCCTCGATGGCGGACAGCACGGCATCTGACGCGGTGTACTGCACGGCAATGCGGTCTCTTTGTATGGATGTGCCGCCCATATCCCGGCCTCCTCATAACATCTGCACAAAAAATCGTTCTGAATATACCACACGCAGGGCGCGCGAAACCTTGCGGGCGCGCGCCCTGCGTGCACTGTGAATGTTTTTGCGGGACAAGCATTTTCCGCATATTTCGGGGTATATATTTTATCATCGCCAACACGCGTGATACCGCGCCCCGCGGCAGGTTCAAGCGAGAGAAAGTGAGTGGAGGAAAGTATGCAGGACAACACCAGAAAGGCCTTGACCGTCACCATCGTGCTGCTGGTCATTGCCGTGGTCCTGGCCATCGTCGGCTTCGTGCAGCGCGGCAACGTGCAACGCGAGCTCAACGAGATCAGGTCGCAGAACGAAACCCTCAGGGCGGAAGCGGCGCAGGCAGCGACGCTGAGCGCGCAGGTCACCTCGACCAGCGCGGACCTGGCGGCCGCCCAGGCGGAAGCCGCGGGCGCGCGCGCCGAGACGGAGGCGCTGAAAGCGTCGATGCAGAAGGCGGTGGAGGACCTGACCGGGCAGGTGTCCTCGCTGACCGCGGAACGCGACCAGCTGCGCGCGGACCGGGACGCCGAGGGCATCCCCCAGGACGTGCAGAACCGGCTGGATGAGCTGACTGCCCAGGTCGACACCCTCAACGCCGACCTCGAGGCCGCCCGCAACGAAGGGCGGACCGCGCTGGACGAGCGCAACGAGTTCGAGGCCCGGGTGAACGACCTCACCGCCCAGATAGAGACCCTCAACAACGACCTCCTGACCGCGCGCAACGACGCGCAGATGGCCGCCCTGCAGATTCCCGCGGACGCGCAGGGACGGCTGGACGACCTGACGGCCCAGGTGGAGAACCTGACGCGCGAGCGCGACGAGGCGCGTGCCGAGATCGAGGCAGTGCGCGCCGACTTCGAGAGTCAGCGGGTCCAGGCGGAGAGGGACGCGCTCAACGCGCAGATCGCCGCCCTGCAGCAGGAGCGCGACCAGGCGCTGGCCGGCGTTTCCGCGTTCGCCCCCGAGGCGCAGGCCCAGATCGACGACCTTTCCGCGCAGGTGGAGAACCTGACGCGTGAGCGCGACGACGCCCGCGCCGAGATTGACGCCGTGCGCGCCGAGTTCGAGAATACCGAGGTGCAGCGCCAGATGGACGAGCTGCGCGCCCAGATCGACACCCTGACCCGGGAGCGCGACGCGGCCCTTTCCGGCGTCGACCCGAACCTGACCCCCGAGGCGCAACGGCAGCTGGACGACCTCAACGCACAGGTGGAGAACCTGACGCGTGAGCGCGACGAGGCCAGGGCGGAAATCGAGGCCGTCCGCGCCGAGTTCGACATCACC
>DATHTQ010000108.1:0-6353 GCA_035463055.1 Candidatus Limnocylindria bacterium | reverse complement strand
AACGAGTACAACTTCTTCCAGGAGAACCGCTTCCTCTCCACCGCGACGTCCCCGCTGTCCACCTTCGCGGCGGACGCCGACACCGCCTCCTACGCCCAGATCCGCCAGATGATCCTGCGCGGCGACGCGGTGACCAAGGACGCGGTGCGCATCGAGGAGATGCTCAACTACTTCCACTACGACTACAACGCCCCCAGGGCGGGCGAGCCGCTGGGCGTGACGATGGAGCTCGTCAGGACCCCGTGGAACAGCCAGACCCAGCTGCTGCTCATCGGCCTAAAGGCGCAGGAGATCCCCCAGGAGCAGCGGCCCCCGCAGAACCTCGTGTTCCTCATCGACGTGTCGGGCAGCATGGACGACCCGGCCAAGCTGCCGCTGGTCAAGCGCGCGTTCCTGCTGCTGCTGGAGCAGCTCGCGCCTACCGACACCGTGAGCATCGTCACCTACGCCTCCATGGACGCGGTGCTGCTGGACGGCGTGCGCGCCAGCGACCGGACCGCCATCGCGGATGCCATCGAAGGCCTCTCCGCCGGCGGCATGACCGCGGGCGCCGCGGGCATCACCACCGCCTACGCGCTGGCCGAGAAGCACTTCGTGCCCGGCGGCAACAACCGCGTCCTGCTCGCCACCGACGGCGACCTCAACGTGGGCGTCAGCGACGAGGGCTCCCTCGCCCGGCTCGTGGAGGAGAAGAAGAAGGCGGGCGTGTTCCTCAGCGTCCTGGGCTTCGGCGACGGCAACTACAAGGACAACAAGCTCGAGGCCCTGGCCGACCACGGCGACGGCAACTACGCCTACATCGACACCATCCACGAGGCGCGCCGCGCCCTGGTGAGCGAGATCGGCGCGACGTTCTTCACCGTCGCCAAGGACGTGAAGCTGCAGGTGGACTTCAACCCCGCGCAGGTCCGCGGCTACCGCCTCATCGGCTACGAGAACCGCGTCATGGCCGCCGAGGACTTCGCCGACGACCAAAAGGACGGCGGCGAGCTGGGCAGCGGCCACCGGCTGACCGTGCTGTACGAAATCGTCCCCATCGACAGCGCCTTTGACTTCGGAGAGACCGGGAGCAAGTACACCCAGCCAGCGCAGGCCCCGGCGGAGGGCGAGCTGCTGACGCTCAGCATCCGCGCCAAGGAGCCCGACGGCGACGTGAGCAAGCTCTACGAATACCCGCTCCAGCCCGGCGTGAGCGAGACCATGAGCGACAACGTACGCTTCGCCGCGGCCGTGGCCCAGGCCGGGATGCTGCTGCGCGACAGCGAGTGGAAGGGCACCGCTACCTACGCGAACACGCTGGACCTGCTGCGCGGTTCGCAGTCCATCAGCGGCGACCCGCTCAAGGAGGAGTTCCTCTACCTCGTGACCCTGCTGGAGCGCGCCTCCGCGCACGGGAACTGACAAAGACCCGATTCCACCGGAAAGCAGCCGCCCGCCGGAAAACCCGGCGGGCGGTCTTTCTTGCTGATGCAACCCGGCCTTGCCTACGCCTCCAATGTATCCAGCAGCGCCGATATCTCCCGCACCGGCACCGGCCTGCCCGCCGTCCGGTTCAGCCTGCACCGCTTCTCGCACGCCTCCAGCGCGTCCGGCCCCGCGCCGCCCAGCGCGCGCCTCGCGCCGAAAGCGTTGCCCACCATCGCGCGGCGCATCGCGCCCCGCACGTCGGGGCCGCCCTTGCGGGTACAGGGCGCGTCCTCGCACAGCAGGCAGTCCCCCGCCAGGCGCATGAGCGCGCGCACCCCCGGCTCCAGGTCCGCGTACGCCTGTCCCGGCAGCACCGGCGCGGGGAGGACGCGGACGTAATTCCGCATATCCGGCTTATATCGGAACGGCTCCAACCTCCGGGCCCGCAGGACGGCGTTGGCGGCGGCAATGCCGGAGGTCGTCACGGTAGGCGTGCCGGTGCCCATGACCGTGGACTCGCCGCAGCAGTACAGCCCCGGGAACTCCGTGCGGGTGTGGAGCCTTTTGAACATGTGCTGCCCGAGCATCTGCTTGGGCCCGGCGACGGAGCCATGGAACTTGTTCAGGTACCGCTCCAGCGTGCGGGGCGTCGCCACCTCGGCGTGGCGCACATGCGCGGAAAACCCGGGGAATCTGCCCTCCAGCACCCCCAGCAGCCGCGCCTTCTCCCGCTCCTTCATCGCCGCGTATTCCGGCGTACCCCGCTCGGGCCAGTCGAGAAGCGAAGGCCCGATGGCCATGACCGCGTGCGCGCCCGGCGGGCATAGGGTCTTGTCGTCCACGCTCATCACGTAGACCGTGACTTCGCTCTCGTCGGTCCTCTGGGGGTTGCCCGCCAGCATCTCCACCGCGGCGGTGCCTTCCGGGATGGCGGCCTCGTCCACCACCGCGTACAGCACGACGCTCGCGTAGGTGGGCGCGAGCGACGCGGCCCAGGCGCGCCGCTTCCCGCTGCTGACGGTTTCGGGGACCAGCCTGCCGTACAGGTCCCACACGTTCCCCGAATACACGACGTCCCGCGCCTCGATTTCCTCGCCGGACGCCGTCACCGCGCCCGCCGCGCGGCCGCCCCGGAAGAGGATGCGCCCGGCCTCCTCCCCATAGCGCATCACGCCGCCGTGCTCCTCGACGGACTTCTCCAGCCGCCCCGGCACGAACAGCGTGGACCCCGCGGGGTACCAGCTCCCGCCTTCGTGGTTGTCCACGAACATCACGGCTGCGAGGATCGCCGGGGCCTCGCGCACCGTGGCGTAGCAGTAGGTGGACGTCATCTTGTCGAAGAAGCGGAATATGTCCGGGCCCTTGAAATATTGCTTCAGCAGGCCCTCCGCGCTGCGGTTGAGGTAGCTGAGGAACCTGGCGTAGGACACCGGGTGCCGCGCCATGCCGCGCAGCGCCCCCGCCTTGTCCGTCTCGTCCGGGGTCGTGTAGCTGGGGCTGTCCACGAGCACGTGCCGGTACACCCGGTCCATGTCCCGGTAGAAGCGGCGGATGCCCTCCGCCTCGCCAGGGAACGCCGCGGCGAGCTCCTGCGAAAACTCCCCCAGGTCCGGGAAGAAACGGATGCGCCTGCCCTCGAAATTGACGGCGTACAGCAGGTCGTGGCGCAGAACGTCGATGCGCTCCTCCAGGCAGTTGAAGGCGAAGCGGTGGGCGTTGAAGCCCTTCTCGCCGAAGCCGTACAGCATCGCCGCGCCCTGGTCGAGCAGCGCCCCCGCCCGCTTGAACGCCCCGCAGGAGCCGCCGGGGCCGGGCCCCTTCTCCAGCACGCAGACCTTCAGCCCGCGCTTGGCCAGCAGCGCCGCCGTCGTCAGCCCCGAAAGCCCCGCCCCGATGATGAGCGCGTCGTATGCCATTCCCGTATCCCCCGCAGGTATCCGCGCCTGCTGCCTCCCGGCGCGCTTTTGGGGCAGGATACCATACGCGCCCCGCCCCGCGCCATCCCGGCCCCGAAATTTCCGCTTGCGCGGAAGGCGTTTCTGGTGTATCATGGCAGGGCTGTCAACGCGGGGCCGTACGTCGCGCCCCGGACGGACCCGAATCGGAGGGGAATTGTATGGGCAAGTTTTGTGAAGTATGCGAAAAGGGCGTGCTGACCGGCCACAAGGTCAGCCATTCCAACCGGAAGAGCAACCGGGACTGGGCGCCCAACGTCCAGAGCGTGCACGCGCTCATCGCCGGCGTGCCCCGGCGCATCAACGTCTGCACCCGGTGCCTGCGCAGCGGCAAGGTCGTCCGCGCGGTGCCCAGCGTAAAGGAGCAGCCGCAGGCGTAACGCGCCCGGACGCCCCGCGCAAAGCCGCCCCTCTTCAACCGGGGGGCGGCTTTGGCTGTCGAAATATATGAGCGTTAATATGGGCAGGCGCGTGGATATTTCTATAAGCATGCTCCTGCGAAGGGACGCGCAGGTGGCAACCGGTTTGACCGGCTTGCCCTTGCCGCCGCCCCTCCCCTACGCGTCCGGGTCCATGCGGATGACGTAGTCAACCGGGGCGTACGGGGCCTGCGGGCGCTTGCCGTCCGCCGCGATGACCTTGAGCAGGTCCGCCGCCGAGACGCCGCCCTCGCGGATGAGGTCCATCAGCCGCGAAGCCGCCGCGGCGCGCAGCGCGGCCATGTCGGGCGCGTGGATGGGACTGGACTGGACGCCGAATGCGTCAGGCGCGGATGCTGCGTCCCGCAGGGTCCCGCCCGCATCGGGCGCGGACGTGGAATCGTCCCGCACGCCGCGCTTATCGGGCAGGAGCGCGCAATCGCCGCGGACGCCGCCCTCGTACGGCAATCCCTCCCGCGCCTCCCGCCCGTTCCCCTCCGCCGCGCCTTCCCGCCCCGCTGGCGCCTTGCGCCCCCTCTTCGCCGATTCCGCCATGCCGCCACCCCCGCGCGGAGCATAGCGGAAAGCCGCCCCGACACGCGAGGACACGCCCGGCCTCCGTCCGCCGAAGTACGCCTACCTCGGCTTGCACACCTTGCAGGGCGTCAGGCCGCGTCGCAGGGCCTCGTCGCGGCTGACGGCGAGCACCTCCTTCGCGTTGGACAGGCCGCTGCAATCCTTCGTGGAATGGTACTTCTTCCCGGTCTTCGTGATATACACGGTGTCGGGGAGCCCCATTTCGGCGGTAAGAATCCCCTGCGCGGGCGCGCCGTCCGGGTACAGCAGGATTTCCCATTCCTGCCGCTGCTCCGGCGGCAGCTGGGCGAGGTACTCCGCCAGCGCGCCGTACTGGCGCGCCACGGGGTCCTCCTGGCGCAGGGTGACCGTGACGCCGGCGGCGAACGCCGCGCCCAGCAGGGCGCACAGCGCCAGCGCGACGGCCGCGATACGGGAAAGCCTTGCTTTTCTCATAGTTCCCCCACAGGCATATGATGGGTTTTCGCCGCCGCCCATTATACACGGCGCGGGGCGGGCGCGCATCCCCGCCCTTCCCCGGCGCGCTTCGTTGCGGCATCCCGCCCCGTGGGCTATAATACCGGCAAAGACGGAGGTTCCCGCAGATGAAACTCGGCATCATCGGCCTGCCCAACGTGGGCAAGAGCACGCTGTTCAACGCCATCACCAGCGCAGGCGCCATGGCGGCAAACTATCCCTTCACCACCATCGAGCCCAACACGGGGGTCGTCCCGGTGCCCGACGCCCGGGTGGACGGCCTGGCGGCGATGTACAAGCCCAAGAAAACTACTTACGCGAGCGTGGAGTTCATGGACATCGCGGGGCTGGTGCGCGGCGCGAACCGCGGCGAGGGGCTGGGCAACCGCTTCCTCTCCCACATCCGCGAGGCGGACGCGCTGGTGCACGTCGTGCGCTGCTTCGAGGACGGCAACGTCATCCACGTCGAGGGCGGGGTGGACCCGGGCCGCGACATGGACACCATCGCGCTGGAGCTCATCCTCTCCGACCTGGACACGGTCGAGAAGCGCCTGGACAAGGCCCGCAAGATGTTCAAGACCGGCGACCGCAAATACGAGGAGGAAGCCGCCCTCGCCCAGCGCGTCGCGAAGACCCTGGAGGCCGAGAAGCCGGCCAGGCTTTGCCCCATGACGGAGGAGGAGCGCGCGGTGGTGCGGGGCTGGTTCCTGCTCAGCGACAAGCCGCTCATCTACGCCGCCAACGTCGCCGAGGAGGACGCCGCGAAAGACCCGCACGACCTGCCGGCGGCCGCCCCGGTGCTCGAACGCGCAAAGGCGGAGCACGCGGAGGTCATCCTCATCAGCGCGCGCATCGAGGAGGAGATCGCCACCCTCGCCCAGGAGGACAAGAAGGCGTTCCTGCAGGACCTGGGCCTTGCCGAAAGCGGGCTGGACCGGCTCGTCCGCGCGGGGTACCGGCTGCTGGGGCTCATCTCGTTCCTCACCGCGGGCGAGGACGAGTGCCGCGCCTGGACGATCGAGAAGGGGACGAAGGCCCCGCAGGCTGCGGGCAAGGTGCACAGCGACATCGAGCGCGGGTTCATTCGCGCCGAGATCGTCCCCTACGAGGTGCTGGTGGCCAACGGCAGCATGGCGCACTGCAAGGAAAAAGGCCTGGTCCGCAGCGAGGGCAAGGACTACGTGATGCAGGACGGCGACGTGACGCTGTTCCGGTTCAACGTGTGATGAGCAAGGCCGCGTTCTTCCTCAAACGGCTGATGAAGATGGACTTCTCCCGCTTCCGGGAGACGTTCGGCGTGCTGCGCGAGACCACGGGCAAGCCCGCGCCCTGGCTGCTGCTGGACCTGCTGTGGTGCGGCCTGCGCTACAACGCGGGGTACATGGACTACCTCATCGCCCGCATGGACCGCCTGAGCGCCGCCCAGCGCAGCACGGTCATCACCCGCGGCATCAGCAACGACATCGTGCGCCGCATGAACGACAAGACCTACTGGCGCCATTTCGACGACAAGTGCGCG
>DATHTQ010000107.1:0-5912 GCA_035463055.1 Candidatus Limnocylindria bacterium | reverse complement strand
ACCTGCCGCTGGCTGGGTCCAGTGCGCCCGTACAGCTCCACGTACTGCCATTCCCCGTCCGTGTAGTACACGGGGTCGGAGAACACGTAGAGCCCGGAAACGGACAGGTTCGCCCCCGAGCCGCCCTCCGCGTCCGCAAGGACGTACCCGGAGAAGCGGTACATAGTCCCCGGGCGGACCGCGACGGTCTGCGCGAACCTGGCATCATTTGGGCTGCGGCTATAGACCCGGCCCGCGCTGCCCTCCCGGCCGGGGACGGAATGGTACTCGGATATGTCCGCGTCGCGGAAGTAGGCGTCCGGGTCCCAGTGGGCGGGCAGGCCGTCCTCGGTCCATTCCTCGAACCCGCCGTTTTTTAGCAGTTCCCGGCCGTACTCCGCGGGCGCGTCCCCGCGCGGCCAGAAAACGAGCGCCAGCGCCGCGGCCAGCACGGCCAGCGCGGCAAGCAGCCACAGGCCCCGCTTATTCATGAAAACCGTGTACCATCCTTTACGCTTCATGCAGGACGTCGGGGTAGTACAGCACCCCGGCGCGCGTGATTTCCAGGCACCCGACGCGGTACGGCGCGGGATGGCCCCGCAGGTATTCCCGCGCGGTCTGCCGCAGCCGGTCCAGCTTGTCCGGGGTGATGGCGGCCAGGCCGCTGCCAAGCCGCCCCTGCGGGCGGTGCTTGACCTCGATGAAGCACAGGCACCTGCCGTCCCTGGCGATGACGTCCACCTCGCCGTGGGTCCCCCTCCAGCGCGTGGCGACGACCTTGAGGCCAAGCGACTTCAGGTGCTCCGCCGCGAGCGCCTCGCCAAGAAGCCCGGTCTCGTACCCGCTCACCCGCACAGCCCGCCGATGAACGTCGCGCGGTGCAGCGGGCACGGGCCGTGCTGCCGCAGGGCGGCCAGGTGCTCCGGCGTGCCGTAGCCCTTGTTGCGAAGGAACCCGTAGGCTGGGTACCGCCCGTCCAGCGCGCGCATCTCGCGGTCGCGGGTCACCTTGGCGACGATGGACGCGGCGGCGATGGAATAGCTCACGCTGTCCCCGCGGATGATGGCGCGCTCCTCGCCCGGCAGGCGCAGGCCCGTCACCGCGTCGATGAGGAACACGCCGCACGGAGCGCCGGCGGCCGCGCGGCGCATGGCCAGGCGGGTCGCCTCCAGGATGTTGACGCGGTCGATCTCCTCCGGCTCGGCGCGGCCCACGCCCACGAACAGGGCGCAGCGCACGATCTGCCCGTACAGCGCCTCTCGCCGCGGCTCGCTGACCTGCTTCGAGTCGAACACAAGTGGGATGCGCGTATCGGGCGGCATCACCACGCAGGCCGCGGTCACGCAGCCCGCCAGCGGCCCGCGCCCGGCTTCGTCCATGCCGGAGATGACCAGCCCCATGTCCCAGAGCGCGCGGTCGTGCGCCCAGGCCGCGTCGATCTGCTCAGCCCGGCCCATTCCCCGCCTCCGGAGGCATCTCCAGCGTCACGCGCCCAAGCAGCCCCGCGCGGAACTCGTCCAGCACGGTGACGGCGGCGCGCTCCACGTCCACCACGGCTCCCGGCAGCAGGAAACCCCGCGCGCGCCCGATGGCCTCCAGCATCGCCTGCCCCCGCAGGTTGTCGCCCGTGATGCCGTAGCGCGCGAACACGCCCATCGGCGACACCTTGGCCAGCTCATCGAGCAGCTGCAGGGAAAGCTGGTACACGTCCAGCACTTCGTCGCGGATGGCGGCGATGAACGCCAGCCGCCGCGCCGCCACCGGGTCCCCGAGCTTGGGCCACAGCAGGCCGGGGCTGTCCAGCATCTCCAGGCCCGGCCCCACGGTCACCCACTGCGGCGCGCGCGTGACGCCCGGCTTGTCCTGCACCTTGAGGGCGCGGCGCCCCGCGAGCAGGTTGATGAGCGTGCTCTTGCCGACGTTGGGGACCCCCAGCACCATCGCCCGGGCGGCGCGCGGGAGGCCGCGCTCCCGGGCGCGGTCGGTCACGGGGCGCGTCAGGGACAGCAGCGCCTTGAGGATCTGCGCCCGGCTTTTGGTGACGTCGGCCGCCATGACGCGCATGCCCTTCGAGGTGAAATATGACGTCCACCGCGCGGTGGCGGCGGGGTCGGCCAGGTCCGCCTTGCCCAGCAGGAGCAGCACGGGCTTGCCGCGGGTCAAATCCCCCAGCTCCGGGTTGCGGCTGGAGAGCGGCAGGCGCGCGTCGCACAGCTCGACAACCGCGTCCACGCGGCCGATCTGCTCGGCGAGCAGGCGGCGGGCCTTCGCCATATGCCCCGGGTACCATGAAATGTGCTGCTCCAAAGCGACCTCCTGACAACTTCAACAAAATACCATGAAAGGCCCTGTTGGGCAAGGAACGGCGCGGTTGACACGGCGTTTCGCGCGGTGCTACAATCAGCCACCGGCCGTGACGAAGGACAACCCCCGGCACGGAGCCCGAAAGAGAAGGCCGCGCGTGGTGCAAGCGGCCGCCGGCTCCAGGGGCATTCACTTCCGAGCCGCCCCGCAGAACCAAGTAGGCGGGGCCGAACGCCCGCGTTAAGGGCCTGAGCGTGCCTTCGGCACGGAAATTGGGTGGTACCACGCGAACCGGCGTCCCATGCGCAAGCAGGGGGCGTTTTCATTGGAGGTTGCATGGAAGGGGTAATGGAGATCCAGGCCCGGGTCGCTTCCCTGCTGGAGCAGGCGAGGGCGGCGCTTACGGGTGTTTCGGACACGCAGGCGCTGGACGCCTTGCGCGTGTCCCTGCTCGGCAAGAAGGGCGACCTGACGGCGCTGCTGCGCGGCATGGGCGCGCTGGACCCCGCACAGCGGCCGCTGGCGGGCCAGCTCATCAACCAGGCGAGGGGCGAGATCGAGGCGCTGCTGGACGCGCGGGAAGCGGAGCTCAAGGCCCGCGAGCGCGCCGCGAAGCTCGCCCAGGAGGCCATCGACGTCACGCTGCCCACCGCGCTCCCCCGCGTGGGGACGCCGCACCCGCTGACCCTGGTGCAGCGCGAGGTCACGCAGTGCTTCATCGGCATGGGGTTCGAGGTCGTGGAGGGACCGGAAATCGAGTCGGACCACTACAACTTCGAGCTGCTCAACATCCCGGAAAACCACCCGGCGCGCGACGCGCAGGACACGTTCTACATTGATGAAAAGACCGTCCTGCGCACCCACACCTCGCCGGTGCAGGCGCGGGTGATGCTCAGCCGCAAGCCCCCCATCCGCGTCATCTGCCCCGGCAGGGTCTACCGCGCGGACGAGGTGGACGCGACGCACAGCCCCGTCTTCCACCAGATCGAGGGCCTCGCCGTGGACCGCGACGTGACCATGGCGGACCTGCGCGGCACCCTCGGCGCGTTCGCCCGGGCGCTGTACGGCAAGGACATCAAAACACGCTTCCGCCCCTCGTTCTTCCCGTTCACCGAGCCCTCCGCCGAGGTGGACCTGACCTGCGTCGTCTGCCGCGGGAAGGGCTGCCGGGTCTGCAAGGGCACGGGGTGGATCGAGGTGCTGGGCGCGGGGATGGTCAACCCCAAGGTGCTCGAGGCCTGCGGCATCGATTCGTCGGTCTACTCCGGGTTCGCCTTCGGCATGGGCGTCGAGCGCATCACGCTGCTGCGCTACGGCATCTCGGACATGCGCTCCCTGTTCGAGGGCGACGAGCGGTTCCTGGCCCAGTTCCGGTGAGGTGAAGCATGAAAGTATCGCTTGAATGGCTTAGGGAGTATACGGACATCCCCATGGACCCGCGGGAGTACGCGGAGCGCATGGTCATGGCGGGGACCGGCGTGGAGGGCGTGGCGGACCTGCTGCCGGGCGTGTCCGGCGTGGTCGTTGCGCGCGTCCTCACGTGCGAAAAGCATCCCGACAGTGACCACCTGAGCGTGTGCCGGGTGGACGCCGGCACCGGCGAACCCCTCCGGATCGTCTGCGGCGCGCCCAACGTCCGCGCGGGGCAGCTGGTGCCCGCCGCGCTCGTCGGCGCGCAGCTGCCCGGCGGCATGACCATCCGGAAAGGGAAGATCCGCGGCGTCGAGAGCGAGGGGATGCTGTGCTCCGCCGCGGAGCTCGGCATCCCGCAGGAATTGTACCCCTCCGTGGGCGAGGCGGGCCTGCTCATCCTTAACGAGGAATACGCGCCGGGCACGGACTTGCTGGAGGCGCTGGGCCTTAAAGACACCGTGGTCGACTTCGACATCCTGGCCAACCGCCCGGACTGCCTCAGCGTCCGCGGCCTTGCGCGGGAGACCTCCGCCGCGCTGGACGCCCCCTACCGCGAGGCTCCCGCGGGAACCGCGCCCGGGGAAGGCGACATCGGCAAGTACGCAAGGGTCAGCGTGGAGGACCCGGACCTGTGCCCGCGCTACATGGCGCGCGTTCTCCGCAGCGTCCGCGTGGGCCCCTCCCCCCTGTGGCTGCGCAGGAGGCTGTTCGCGTCGGGCATCCGCTCCATCAACAACGTCGTGGACGTAACGAACTACGTGATGCTGGAGACCGGTCACCCGATGCACGCGTTCGACCTCGATAAAGTGCGCGGGAGCGAAATCAGCGTGCGCCGGGCGAAGCCGGGCGAGCGCCTTACCACGCTGGACGGGAAGGAGCACGACCTCACCGGAGGCGAACTGCTCATCTGCGACCGCGAGGGCCCGACGGGACTGGCCGGCATCATGGGCGGCCTGGAGAGCGAAATCACGGAAGATACGAAGACCATCCTGTTCGAGTGCGCCTCGTTCGACCGCGCGAAGACGCGGGTCGTCGCCCGGCGCCTGGGCATCCGCACCGAATCCAGCGGCCGGTTCGAGCGCGGGGTCAACCCCGCGACCGTCGGCCTGGCGATGGAGCGCGCCTGCGCCCTCGCGGAGCGCCTGGGCGCGGGGGAGGCGGTCCCCGGCGCCGCGGACCTTTATCCCAACCCGAAAGCGCCGACGAAACTCACCGTCTCCGCCGGCCGCATCAGCCGCCGCGCGGGCACCGGCATCGCGGCTTCCGAGATGGCGGGCATCCTGCGCCGCCTGGACTTCACAGTCCGGGAGGACGGCGACGCGCTGCACCTGGCTGCGCCCATCGAGCGCACAGATATTGAACGCGAGGAGGACGTCTGCGAGGAGGTGCTGCGCCTCGCGGGGTACGGCCGCATCCCGGAGACCCTGCTGCGCGGCGAGACGACGCCCGGCGGCGACAGCGAGGCCGGGCGGCTTAAGCGCAAGCTCCAGGACATCCTGTGCGGCCTGGGCTTCGACGAGGTCGTCAACTTCTCGTTCACGGCGCAGAAGCAGCTGGACATGCTGGGCCTTGAGGCAACCGACCCGCGCCTGCGGCCCATCCGACTCATGAACCCCCTGGGCGAGGACACCGCCGTCATGCGCACCACGCTGGTGCCCGACATGCTGCGCGTGCTGGCCCACAACATGAACCAGCGCAGCCCCATGGCGCTGCTGTGCGAGTTCGCCACCGTGTTCCCCTCCTCCCCCCGCACACAGGAAGGCCTGTTCCATGAGCGCAAGGCCCTGTCCCTGGGCGGGTTCGGCGAGGGGGTGGACTTCTACACCCTGCGCGATGCCGCGCTGGCCCTGCTGGACGCGCTCAATATCCCGTGGGACATCCAGCCCACCGCGGAGCCCTTCCTCCATCCCGGCCGGGCAGCGGCCATCCTCACCGGCGGCAGGCCCGTCGGTGTCGTAGGCGAAGTGCACCCGGAAACCGCGGAGCGCTTCGGGATCGCGGGGCGGGCGTACGTTGCGGAGCTGGACCTGGCCCTGATGGCGGAGCTTGCCAGGCCCCTGGGCCGGGTCAAGGAGCTTTCGCGCACCCCCGCGGTGAGCCGCGACCTTGCGCTGGTGCTGGACGAGAACCAGCCGCTGCTGCCTGTGCTGCGCGCCATCGAGGCGGCGGGCGGGGAGCCGCTGGAGGAGGTCCGGCTGTTCGACGTATTCCGCGGC
>DATHTQ010000106.1:0-3343 GCA_035463055.1 Candidatus Limnocylindria bacterium | reverse complement strand
GAGGAAGCTGTTCCAGCTGTTCATGCCCACCAGGATGCCCATCGCCGCGAAGGACGGCGTCGTCAGCGGCAGCATGATGCGGAAGAAGATGCCGTATTCGCTGCACCCGTCCACGCGCCCCGCGTCCAGGAAGTCGCGCGGCAGCCCGCCGATGTACTGGCGGAAAAAGAAGATGGGCAGGGCCTGGGCGATGAAGGGGAGCACGACGCCCGTGTACTTGTCGATGAGGTTCAGCCCCAGCAGGAGGCGGAACAGGGGCAGCAGGATGATCTCCAGCGGGATCATCATGACGATGAGGACGCAGGCGAAGATGAGGCCCTTGCCCTTGAAGTCGTACATCGCGAAGCCGTAGCCCACGAAGCAGCTCACGAACAGCGTCAGCACCGTCTGCACGGCGGTGATCTGCAGGCTGTTGGAGAACCACTGGAAATACCCTTCCTTGCCGGTGAACAGGTACACGTAGTTGTTCAGGCTCATGATGGGCAGGTCCCACTTCACGTTCAGGCCGACGCGGAACAGCTCCCTGGTCGGCTTGAGGGACGCGAGCAGGATCGCGTACAGCGGGAACAGCGTGATGAAGGCGATGGCCGCGAACAGCAGCCCCAGGCCCACGGTCACCCAGCGCTTGCGCTTCGTCATGCGGACTTCTCCTTGCGGAAGAAGCCGTTGAAGTACAGCTGGACCAGGTTGACCACCATGACGAACACCAGCAGCGTGATGCCGATGGTGCTGCCGTAGCCCATGTTGTTCTCCTCGAAGCCCTTGCGGTACAGGTAGCCCACGATGGTCAGCCCGATGTTGTTGGGCGAGCGGTTCCCCGCCCAGAGCATGTAGCTCTCCGTGAACATCGCCATCCCGCCGTAGATGCTGATGGTGACCACGTAGATGGTCACGGGCTTGAGCATGGGGACGATGATGCGCCGGAAGACCTGCCAGGGGTTCGCGCCGTCGATGTCGGCCGCCTCATACAGCTCGCTCGGGATGTTTTGCAGCCCCGCGAGGAAGTACAGGACGTTCACCCCGGTCCACCGCCACGTCGCCAGCATCAGCAGCGTGATCATGGCCGTGTCCTGCACCCGCAGCCACTTCACGGGCGCCAGGCCCGCCACGGCGATGATGCGGTTCATCAGCGCGCCGGGCAGCTCGCCGAAGATGAGGCGGAAGATGGTGCCCGCGACGACGACCGAGGTCAGCGCGGGGATGAACAGCGTGGAGCGGAAGAAGTTCCGCGCGGGCATGTGCCTGCTGTTGAGGAAGATGGCCAGCAGCATCGGCAGGGGGATGAGGATGGCCAGCGTCCACAGGGTGTAGCGGATGTTGAGGCCCAGCGCCTTGAAGAACAGCGGGTCGCTCAGGCGCCTGTAGTTCTCCAGGCCCACGAACGTCACGGTGCGGGGCAGGATGTTCTGAAAGGTCATGATCACGCTGGAGATGACCGGGTAGAGGAAGAAAAGCAAAAAGGTCGCCACGAAGGGCGCGACGAACACGTAGGGGGCGACCTTCTGGTTGTAGATGAACTTCCGGGCGAGCGTGAGGCCTTTCAAGCGCGCGTTTCCTTTCGGCAAAGGGCGGTGAACGGGGCGCGTCCCCGTTCACCGGCCCTTCAAGCATGGTTGGTTTAGTTGGGCGTGTTCTCCAGCAGGGCCTGCTCCTCGGCGAGCATCGGGCCAAGGTCCTCGAGCCCCTCGTAGGCCCTGGACATGATGCTGGTGCGGATGGCGGCCATGGTCTTGGGCAGCGAGTCGCTGACGACGATGGCGGGGATCTCGTCCTGGACCTCGATCAGCGCGTCGAAGGGGAAGTTGGCGTAGTAGTCGATGAACTTGTTGGGGTTCTTGAGCTCGGGGTTGGTCCACAGGGCCTTGCGGATCGGGTCGAAGCCCAGCAGCTCCCAGACCTTGAGGTTGCCTTCCTCGGAAAGCTTGGCGAAGCCGAGGAAGTCCACGGCGAGGTCGATGTTCTCGCTCTGGTTGGTGACGGAGGTGCCGGTGCCGCCCAGGCCGACGGAGCGGGGCTGGCCCGCCTCGAACACGGGGTTGGGCATGACGGCGATCTTGCCCTTGAGGTCGGGCATGTAGTCGGTGAAGCGGTTGAGGTACCAGAAGGGCATCGTGACGGAGGCGGCGCCGCCCGCGTTCATGAAGCCGTAGTACTCCTCGGCGTGGTGCCCGCCGCCCGGGGCGACGATGGCGGTGCCGTCCTTGATCATCTGCTGGTAGAAGCCCAGGCCGTTCTTCATGGCCTCGGTGTTGACGTTGGGCAGGCCGTCGGGCGTGAGGAGGTCGCTCCCCTGCTGGGTCAGCATCTGCCAGAAGGACCAGGGGTCGTTCGCCTCGACGGTGGTCATCGGCACGCCGGTCTTCTCCAGCACGAGCTTGCCGGCGTTGGCGTAGTCTTCCCAGGTCACGATGGACGCCGGGTCCACGCCCGCGGCCGCCAGGATCTCGGTGTTGTAGTAGGTCACGGAGCCGCCGACGTGGAAGCAGATGCCGTAGTAGTTGCCGTCCTTGGCGTAGATGTCCACGCGGGACTTGACGATGTTGGGCAGCTCGGGCTCGACCACGCGGTTGAGCGGGACGAGCTGCGTCTCGCCCATGAGGAAGTTCGCGTACTTGCCCAGCTCGATATCGGCGATGTCGGGCGCGCCGATGCCGGACTGCAGGGCGATGAGCAGCTTGTTGTGCATGTCGTCGTAGCCGAACGCGGTGGGGTTGAGCACGATCTGGCGGTCGGGGTTCTTCTCGTTCCAGATCTCGGCCATGCGCTCGTAGAACTCGACGTGCAGCGGCTGGAAGGTCCAGAAATCGAGGGTCACGGGCTCGCTCGCGAGCGCGGCGGGCGCCATGAGGGAGAACGCCATCAGCAGGGCCAGCACCAGGGTCACCAATTTCTTCATGACCAGTCTTCCTCCTGTTTTTGGTTCGCGCGTATGTGGAAAGCATTCCCGGGGAACCTATGGCCAGAACGCTACCACTCCGAAACAGGGTTGTCAACCGCGCTCGCTCCCAGAAAACACATGGAGATTCAATAAAAAACAAGATTCCGTGCCATGCGGCGCGGCGCGCGCGGCGGATTTCCGCAGATGCCCGCGCGTTTGTACATTCCGCGCCACCCGCGCTCCGGCGTGACGCGCAGGGCCGCGAGGAGGCCAACCGCCCGGCACGCCGCCCGCCGATTTGGTATACTGGTGCCACCAAACGAGGCGAGGTGCGCATTGATCCTGCTCTCCCTGGAGAACGTCACCAAGGGCTTCCCGGGAAAGACCATCCTGGAGAAGGCCTCCCTGTACATCAACGACACGGACAAGGTCGGCGTCATCGGCGTCAACGGCACGGGCAAGACG
>DATHTQ010000105.1:0-2861 GCA_035463055.1 Candidatus Limnocylindria bacterium | reverse complement strand
ATGGATGACGGTCGAGGGCAGGCTCTCCGACGAGTTCATGGTGCTCATGGGCGGCATGGCGCACCGCGCGATGAAGCAGGGCGCCCTGCCTTCCCAGCTGAAGCTCGGCAAGCACATCGTCCAGGCGGTCGTGCGCATCGGCTCCGCGCGCGAGGCATCCAGCGCGCAGCTCCAGCAGTTGCTTTGGGGCCTTCTTGCGTCCCAGTCCGGGCAGCCCGTGGCGATGGACGCCGTATTGTCGCACGAGATATCCAAAGTCATCGACGCGATGCGCAAAAACCAGTATAAGGATTCGTTCTCGCTCACCGATATGGCAAACCTCAGCCGCATGCCGGTCGAGACGTTCCGCAAGCGGTTCGTCTCCGAGGTGGGCATGCCGCCGCAGAGCTACCAGCTGTACTGCAAGATGGAGCGTGCCAAAACGCTCCTCAAGGAAGGCATGACGGTGCGCCAGGCAGGCATCGAGGTGGGCATGGAGGACCCCTATCACTTCTCCAAGACGTTCAAGAACATCGTCGGCATGAGCCCCTCGCACTACACGAAAACCACGCTGAAGCAGTGACCCCGGCCTTGAGCGAGGCGAAGGCCAGGGAACTTGGACCCTTGCAGCTCGCCTTCATTGGGGACGCGGTGTTCAGCCTTCGGGTGCGCGTCGGCGCGCTGGCGCAGGGGAAAGGCGTGCGGGCCATGCACATGTTCGCCTCGACCCGGGAGAGCGCCGCTTCCCAGGCGAACGCTCTCGAAATCCTCCTGCCGGCGCTGACGGAGCCGGAGAGGGAAATCGTCCGCAGGGGACGCAACGCGCACGCAGGCCACCAGGCGCCCAGAAGCGCGACCACGGCGCAATACAGCGCGTCCACGGGGCTGGAGGCGTTGATTGGTTATATTTACCTGACAGGGCAGGAAGAACGCCTGGATTTCATCATGGGGAACATCCTTGGAACCCAGGGACCATTGGATTTGACAGAGGATAAGAGGTAGGGGCAATGCCCCTGAAAGGCAGATTATGGCAGACGACAGGAGAGAGCAAAAGAAATTCAGGCCCGCCGGCGCGGGCGGGCGCCCGGCAGGAAGCGAGCACCGGCCTTACCGCGCAGGTGGCGGCCCGGGTTCCCGCGACGCGGGGAGGCCTGGGCAGGACCGGGGCGAAGGCCGGTACGGCAGGCCGGGAGGGCCCCGGAGTGAATCCGGCTCCGGCAGGCCAGGCCAGTCCGGCGGCCGGTATGGCAGCCCTTCCCGCACCTCGGGACCCGGACCTGCCGGCAGGGGCGGCCCTCGCACCGGCAGGGATGGCGGGCAGAATCCATTCGGCGGTTCATACCGCCAGGACCGCGGCGATGCGAATGAGAGCCGCTCACGCGGCCCGCGCCCTGGCGGCCAGTTCCGCCCACAGGAAGGAAGGGGCTTTTCAGGCGGCGATGACAGGCAGGGCAGGCCCGCTCCCGCACGCCGCGGGGCGCCTCCGGAAAACCGCCGGGGTTTCGTACAGGACACTCCTGAAAGCGGACGGTTCCAAGGCCGCTTCACCCCGTCCGGCGACAGGCCGCGGCTGGACCGCGGCGGCCCTTCGCCCGCTTCCCTGCGCTTTGGGCCTGGCAGCAGGCCCGCGCAAAGGCCTTACGGAAGGCCCGCGCCCCTCAACCGTGCTCCCCAGGCCTCCGTTGCTGATGATCGGATTGGGGATAGGGACCCGCAGGAATCCCCGTACAACGAGGAAAGCCTCGCCAACGTCAACCTCCTCAGCGGGCGCAACCCGATCCGCGAGGCGCTCAAGGCCGGGCGCGACCTGGAAAAGCTGATGATCGCCAAGGGCGAGCTGACCGGCTCCGCGCGGGAGATCGTCGCGCTGGCCAAAAGCGCCGGCGTGATGGTGCAGGCCGTGGAGCGCACGCGCCTGGACCAGATCACCAAGAACCACCAAGGAATGGTTGCCTTCGCGTCCGCGTACCAGTATGCGGAGGTGGACGACATCCTGAAAACCGCCGAAGAGCGCGGGGAGGAGCCGTTCATCATCGTGCTGGACCAGATCACCGACCCGCACAACCTGGGCGCAATCATCCGTACCGCTTCCTGCGCGGGCGCGCATGGCGTCATCGTGCCGATGCACCGGTCGGTGGGCCTCACGCCTGCCGCGGTACGGGCTTCGGCCGGGGCTGTCGAACACGTCCAGGTGGCGAGGGTGACCAACCTCAACCAGGCCATCAAGGCGCTGCAGCAGCGCAAGATCTGGTTCTATGCGGCGGACATGAACGGCGAGGATTACCGCAAGGTTTCCTTCCGGGGACCCTGCGCGCTGGTCATCGGCAGCGAAGGCGAAGGGGTGAGCCCGCTCACGCTGTCCATCTGCGACAAGCGCGTCCGCATTCCGATGCGCGGGGCGATCGATTCCCTCAACGCTTCCGTCGCGGCCGGCATCCTCATGTACGCCGTTCACAACACCCGCAACTGATGCCCGGGCGGTGCCTTTGCCCATGAAAAAGCGTCCCGGATTCCTTGTAGGATATTGACAACAATGGGGCGCTTCCTTAAAATGGCATAGGTATCCGCCTTTTGCGGGTGTAGCTCAATGGCAGAGCTCCAGCTTCCCAAGCTGGTAACGTGGGTTCGATTCCCATCACCCGCTCCAAACGCCTCTTGCGGTTCGCCGCAGCGGGCAGGACGCCGGTTTCACGGCAAAAAAGGGTACGGGCTGGTGTCTGCCCGGAAGTAACCAAAATGTTGGAGGAGAGCGAACCATGGGGAAGCAGAAGTTTGAGCGGAACAAGCCGCACGTGAACATCGGGACGATCGGGCACGTGGACCACGGGAAGACGACGCTGACGGCGGCGATCACGATGGTGCTGGCGAAGGCGGGGAACGCG
>DATHTQ010000104.1:0-10447 GCA_035463055.1 Candidatus Limnocylindria bacterium | reverse complement strand
CCTTGGCCCGAAGCAGCCGCTCCCTGGGGATGGGCGGCACGTACAGGGGCCCGCGGTACACGTACCGCGGCTTCGCGCCATCCTCCGACAGCACGTACATCCCCAGGTCCCTGCGCCTTCGCATCCGGTGCTCCTTCCTTGCGTATTGATGTATAATATATCATACACCCATATGCAGAGGAACGGAGGCAAGGCCGCGATGCGACAGGACAGCCGTGAACGCGCCGAGGAAACCCGGCGGGGCGTGTACTTCGAAAGCCGCTTCCCCGCGCTCGCCCTTGCCCTCGCCCTCACGCTGGACGAAAGGGAGGCGTACGCCGCGTCCCTGCGCGCGCACGTCTCCGTCTTTGCGGGAAAGCAGGCCGGGATTTCCGCCGGGGCGGTCCTGCGGCGCGTCATGCGCAAGACCAGGATGAAAGCGCACACCGGGCAGGACGCGCTGTACGGACCGCTGTCCGCAATGCCCAGGCAGGCGCGGGCGGCGTGGGTCCTGGCGCGCGTCGCCGGGATGCCGCCGGAGGAGGCGGCGGGCATTACCGGAATGCCCGCCGGGAAGGCGGCCGATATCGCTGGCATGGACCCCGCATACGCGGAGGCGTTCAAGGCCCGCGTCGTTACCATGATGGAGAGGAAGGAACTCCTGAGCGACATCCAGTTCCGGGCGGGCAGGCGGCGTGCCGTGTCCTCGCGGGCCGCGCGCGCGGCCGCTTTCGCGGGGCTGCTGGCCCTCCTGTTCGTCATCGGCCGCGAGGGGTATGCCCTTTCCCGCGTGCTTGGCGGGACAGGCGCGCAGGGTAACGGGGTGCTGACGATGCGCGCGGCCGACCCCGGTTTCTTCCGCAAGGCGCCCGAAAACCCCTGCGAAGACCTCCCCTGCGTCAACCAGCCGCTGATGGACGCGCTGCGGGACGTGCCGGACGCGCAGCCGATCCGCGTGTCGTTCCGGTTCTACGACCCGGACGCGATGCGGGGCGTCCGGCGGCAGGGAAAGACACTGGAAGACCTGTATGAGAAGCTCTATGCCGAAACACTGGACCGCGGGCGCGTGAACATGCTGGCCGCCGCCGCGGCGAACAGGTACTACGCGAACTATGAGCGCCCCTTCCTCGCGCGCCAGCGCGCTTTTGATTTCAAGAGCGCGTACAACAGCGTATACGATGCGGCCCTCTCGCTGGCCGAAGGCGGGGTGTATGCCCGCATCGCCGAGGCGCACCCGGAGGTGTTCGGCAGCCGGGAAGCGTTCGACGGCTTCCTGTACTCCCGCGCGTTCGCGTCGCGCGCCCCCGCGCTGGTCCCGCTGCTGCGGCTGGAGCCGCGCATAGCAGCCGGGGAGGAAGCAGCGGAGCCGGAACTGCGCAGCGAGTACGAGGATGCGCTGTTCGCGTTCTTCAACCCGGGCGGATACGCCGGGCGCGCGGTAACGGATCCGTTCCCGTTCGACCCGGGCGAGCTGCGCGCCTTCTTCGCGCAGCGCGAGGAGATGGGCATGCTCCTGTACGAGCGCAACGTGCGCGCGTGCACGGACGCGCTGCCGCCGGGCGCGCAGGTCACCAGCGACGTCCTGGAGGGGACGGATTCCAGCCTCTTCTCGGCGACGCTGACAAAGGCGGACGTCCTGCGCATCGCGCGGGAGGACGGGCGCTTCTTCTTCCTGGGCGTGGCCGCGCCCCACGATATGGGACTTGCGGGGCGCGCGGAAAACGAGCTGCTCGCCCGGGCGCGCGAAAGGCTGTTCACGCGCCACGAGGTGTACCTCATCGACGAACATTACCTGCTCTATTCGGTCAACTACGCCGCTCCGCTGAACCTGCCGCAGGGCTTCATCGACGGCGTGCGCCGCAAGCTGGGCGTCGCGAACACCCAGTTCGAGATGGAGGTCCAGTACGTGTACCGGATGCGCTACGCGCATCCGCAGACCCGCACCGGGTACGGCATCCTGCGCTCGCTGGCCCTGGACGGCGGCGCGCGCTACGCGACGCGGGAGTCCAAGCCGTTCAGCCTCATGGCTGGTTACTGAACGGATACCGGGCCAAGCCGGATATCTTGTCCCTACGTTTATTCCTTGTGACATCATCCCATCCATGAGAAACCGCCCGGGGCGCTGCTGCCCCGGGCGGTTTGCTTGCGGTAAGTCAATCCTCCGGGATGATCTCGATCCAATACCCGTCCGGGTCCTCGATGAAGTAGATGCCCATCGAGGCGTTCTCGAAGCATACGACGCCCATCTCGCGGTGCTTGCGCAGCGCAGCCTCCATGTCGCTGACGCGCATGGCGAGGTGGACCTCGTTGTCGCCAAGGTTGTAGCGCGGCTTGTCCAGGCCCTTGAGCCAGGTCAGCTCCAGCTTGTGCTCGGTATGCCCGTCGCCCAGGAAGACCAGCGTGAAGCCGTCGGCCTCCTTGCGCCGGACTTCCTGCAGCCCCAGCGCCTCCTGATAGAACGCGAGAGATTTTTCCAGGTTGATGACGTTGAGGTTGTTGTGCGCGAACGTGAACGCCAGTTGGCCGGACTTGATGCTCATCCCAGTGATTCCCCTTTCAGCGCGTTGATATATATCTGCCGGACGCCGTCGTCCTCGGGTTCCAGGTCGTCCCCCGCCGTGAGCGGGAGCGCGGCATTCCCCTCTTCCAGGGTCTCGACCGCCCGCAGCCGGCGGGTGATCACGCGGGTCTTGCGCGTCGCCAGGTCGATGGTGTCGCTCGCCTGCTTGAGGCGCTGCTGGGTCTTTTCCAGCGTGTCGCAGAACGCGGTGAAGTCGCCCTTGACCTGGCCCAGCAGGCGCCACACCTCGCCGGAGCGCTTCTCGATGGCCAGCGTCCTGAACCCCATCTGCAGGCTGTTGAGCAGCGCCAGCAGCGTCGTGGGCCCGGCGACGGTGACGCGGCTCTCGCGCTGCAGCTTCTCCACCAGGCCGGGGATGCGCAGCACCTCGGCGTACAGCCCCTCGACCGGGAGGTAGAGGATCGCGAAATCGGTCGTGTAAGGCGGGGCGACGTACTTGCCGCAGATGCGCTGCGCCTCGCGGGTGACGGCGGCCTTGAGCGCCGCGATCGCGTCGTCCACGGGCCGGCGCTCCGCGCCTTCCTGCGCCGCCTGCAGGCGCTCGTAATCCTCCACAGGGAACTTCGCGTCAATGGGGAGGTAGACCGTGGCGCCTTCCTCGCGCCCCGGAAGCCTGACGGCGTATTCTACCCGTTCGTGGCTGCCCGGCATCACGGCGGCGTTGACGTCGTACTGCGACGGCGCGAGCGCCTCCTCCAGCAGCATTCCCAGCTGCGTCTCGCCCCAGGTGCCGCGGGTCTTGATGTTGCCCAGCACCTTCTTGAGGTCCCCCACGCCGCTGGCGAGGGACTGCATCTCCCCCAAGCCCTTGTGCACGGCGTCCAGCCGCTCGCTGACCTGCGAGAAGCTCTCGCCCAGGCGGCGGCTGAGGGTCTGGTGGAGGGTCTCGTCGACGGTCTTGCGCATCTCCTCCAGCTTGAGGGAGTTGTCCTCGCGCATCTGCGTCAGCGAGCGGAAGAGCGTCTCGCGCATCTCCCCCACCTTCTGGTCGTTCTGCCCCAGGCGCACGTTGAGGACCTCATCCAGGTGCCTCAGCCGCCCGTCCTGGCCTGCCAGGCCGCTGTCCAGCCGCTGGTCCATGCGGTCCAGGCGCTGGGCGAACGCGGCCTCCTGCGCGCGCAGGGCGTTCTGCACGGCGGCCTGGTCCATGTCCGCCGCCATGGCGAGGCGGGTCTCCGTGCTGCGCAGCGCCTGCTCCACGTACTGGGTCACCGTGGCCTGCGCTTCCTCATTCACCCGGTGCAGCCCGCGCCCCTGCCGCTTGAGCCGCACCAGCAGCGCGATCACCAGCGACAGCGTTAGCAGCAGCAGGAACCCCATCAGCCCCAGCGCGCCGGGCAGCAGCCAGGGGGGTGCGGCCCAGCCCTCAGGCATGGCTCACGCCCTTGCGCCAGTGCTTGTAGCACAGGCCGATGTAGCGGATCTGCGCCTGGTTGTCGATGAGCACCTGCTCCCCGGTCTTGACGACGTTGCCGTCCATGTCTATGCGCGTGTTCATCGTGGCCTTTTGCCCGCACCAGCACAGCCCGCCGGGGACTTCGTGGATCTCCTCCGCCAGGCGCAGCAGCGCGGCGGACCCGGGGAAGAAGTTGCCCATGAAGTCGGTCTTGAGGCCGTAACAGAAGATTTCCAGGCCTTCCGCCATGTCGGCCAGCTCCTGCACCTGCTCCGGCGTGAGGAACTGCGCCTCGTCCACGAACACGAACTCGAACCCCGACGAGGCGTTGCGCGCCGCCAGCCAAAGAAGCTGCTCGCGCGCGGAGTCGCCGCTGTGCAGCACCACCTCGGCGTGGGCGGTCAGCCCGACGCGCGAGTACACCTGGTCCACCCCGGCGCGGGTGTCCACCGCGGGCTTGACGAGCGCGACCCGCAGGCCCAGCTGCCGGTAGTTGTACCGCTGCATGAGCAGCTGCGCCGTCTTGCTGGAACCCATGACGCCGTAATAGAAATGCAGCATCACATATCCCGGCGGCCTTCCATGGCCTTGGAGAGCGTGACCTCGTCCGCGTATTCCAGGTCGCTGCCCACCGGCACGCCGTGGGCGATGCGGGTGACGCGGATGCCCAGGGGCTTGACGAGCTTGGCGACGTAGGAGGCGGTCGCCTCCCCCTCGATGTCGGGGTTGGTGGCGAGGATGATTTCCCGGACCGTCCCCTCCCGCGCGCGCTCCATGAGTTCCTCGATGCGGATGTCGCGCGGCCCGATGCCCTCCATCGGGGAGAGGATGCCGTGCAGCACGTGGTACAGGCCGCGGTAGTCGTGCATGCGTTCGATGGCAGCGACGTCGCGCGGGTCGCGCACCACGCACAGCTGGTCCTCGCGGCGCTTCGGGTCGGCGCAGATGCCGCACAGGTCGTCCGCGGTGTAGTTGCCGCACTTCGCGCAAAGCCGGATGGCTTCGCGCCCCTCGGTTAGCGCGGCGCCCAGCGCGCGCACATCGGCCGCCGGCAGGGACGCCAGGTGATAGGCAAGCCGCAGCGCGCTCTTGCGCCCCACCCCGGGCAGCTTCGCGAGCTCCCGGGCCATGCGCTCGATCGGGCCTACCAGTTCGCTCATATTACAGCAGGCCGCCCATCCCGGGCGCCATCGCCGCCATGGTCTTCTCCCTGGTCTCCTCGCCCTGGCGCAGCGCCTCGTTGACCGCGGCGATGATGAGGTCCTGGAGCATCTCGGTGTCCTCGGGGTCCACCGCCTCGGGCTTGATGACCAGGCTGAGCAGCTCGCGCTTGCCGGAAACCCGGCAGGTCACCATGCCGCCGCCGCTCGTCGCCTCGTATTCCCGGGCGTCCAGCTCTTCCTGGGCCGCCGCCATCTGCTCCTGCATCTTCTGGGCCTGGCGCATGAGCTGCTGCATATTGCCGCCGCCCATGCCCCCCATGCCGCCCGGTCCGCCAAAGGGCCTTCCTTTTGCCATGCTATCCTCCCGCCCCGGTTTGCGCGGGGCTGTTCGCTGATGAAATATACCGCGGTTTCCCCGGCTGCCGCGCAGATTTTACCATGCCGGGGCTTTTTCTTCAATCCGGGGTGCCGGGCTTGGGCTTCGGGGCGCGTTTTGCGGGCGCCTTGCGCGCCTGCGCCGCCCCCTGCGCCACGGGCTTGGCGGCGCGCCGGGGGCCGGCGGCGCGCTTGCCCGGGGCGGGCGCGGCGGGTTTCTGCGCGGCCTCGTACCTCAGCGGCACCGCGCGGGGTTGGCCCTCCCCGGCGGGAGTGTACCGAAGTTCCCCGTCCGCGATGATGAGCGTCCCCGTGCTCCCCCGCACCTCTACGCCCTCGAGCAGGCGGCGCACGATGGCCTCGTTGAGCATCGGCCCTTTCTGGCGGGCGAACGCGTTCTTCCAAAGCGTGAACCTGCAGCCCTCCTTCCACGCGGCGCAGCCGAACGCCCTGTCGCTTTCCTGCACCGGCTTGCCGCACAGGGGGCACTTCATCCCTTCCAGCGCCTTGGGGGCGTTGAACGCCTTCACTTTCCCGCTCTTCGTCCGCATTTCCGCCGGGAACGAGAGCGGCTTGGCCTGGTGTTGTGCATAGTCTGTCAGGAAGGAGGTGAACCTGCGGATGCCCTCCATGAACCGGGCTGGCGCGCGGCCGGCGTGCGCGATTTCCTCCAGCGCCTGCTCCCACTTGGCGGTCATGACGGGCGAGGCGATCTCGTCGGGCACGGCCTCGATGAGCAGCTCGCCCTTCTCCGTCGCGGTGATGGCCTTGCCCCTGCGGCTGGCGTACCCCACCTGGATGAGCCGCTCGATGACGGCCGCGCGCGTCGCGGGCGTGCCGAGCCCCGCCTTCTTCAGCGCCTGCATGAGCTCGTCCTCGTCCTTGTCCGTTTCGGGGTGCTCCATGCGGGACAGCAGGCTCGCGTCGGTGTGGGGCGCGGGCGGCTTGGTCGTCTCCTGCCGCACCGTTGCCTGGACGACCTTGCGGGTGTCCCCGACGGCGAGCGCGGGCAGCGCCGCCTCGTCGTCCTTGTCCTTTTCGCCCTCCCCCATCACGGCCTTCCATCCCAGGCTGCGCACCACGCGCCCGGAGGAGCGGAAGGAGTGCCCCGCGGCCTGCGTGACGACGTTCGTCTGGTCGTACTCGAACGCGGGGTAGAAGGCCGCGATGAACCGCCGGACCACCAGGTCATACAGCGCCCTCTCCTCCGGCGTGAACGCGGCGGGGTCCGCGCGCACGGGGGTGGGGATGATGGCGTGGTGGTCCGTGACCTTCGCGTCGTCGAATAGCCGCGAGGACGCGGACAGCTTGCCGTCCCTGCGCGGCACGCCGCGCACGTACCCCTGGTACGCCTCGGGCAGGGAGGACAGCGCCTTGTTAACGCCCGGGAGCATCCCGTACGGCAGGAACCGGCTGTCGGTGCGCGGGTAGGTGATGCACTTGCGCGACTCGTAGAGCGCCTGGGCGGTCTTGAGCGTCCTGTCGGCGGTGAACCCCAGGCGCCGGTTGGCCTCGCGCTGCAGGCTCGTCAGGTCGAACAATTGCGGCGGGAGTTCCTTCTTCGCCGTGGTCTCGGCCTTGCGGACCTTCGCCTCCCTGCCGCGGACCGCGGCGGCGATGGCCTCCGCCTCCTCCTTCCCTGCGATGCGGTGGCTGGCGCGGTCCTCCTCCTTCTTCGGGTCGAACCACTGGCCCTTGTAGTCCCCGAAGTCCGCGGTCACCGTATGGTAGGTTTCCGGCACGAACGCGCGGATTTCCTTCGCGCGCTGGACCAGGATGGCCAGCGTCGGCGTCTGCACGCGCCCCACGCTCAGCAGCGCGCCGTACTTCAGCGTGAACGCGCGGCTCGCGTTCATGCCGACCAGCCAGTCCGCCTGCGCGCGGCACAGCGCGCTCTGGTAGAGGCCGTCGTATTCCTCGGAAGGTTTGAGGGCTTCGAATCCCTCCCGGATGGCCGCGTCGGTCAGGGAACTGATCCACAGCCGGTCCACGGGCTTCCTGCAGCCGGCCTCTTCATAGATGAGGCGGAAGATGAGCTCGCCCTCTCGCCCCGCGTCCGTCGCGCAGACGATGCGCTGGGTGGACGGGTCCAGCATGAGCTTGCGGATGGTCTGGAACTGCGCGCGCGTGTTCGGGAGCACCTTGGTCTCGAACCGCTCGGGAATAATCGGCAGGTCCTCCGCGCGCCACCTCTTGTATTTCGGGTCCAGTTCGTCCGGTTCCTTGAGCGTGACCAGGTGCCCGACCGCCCAGGTCACGCGGTCGGCGCTGGATTCGAAATATCCCTCCCGGCGCGCGCATCCGAGCACGCGGGCGATGTCCCGGGCGACGCTGGGCTTCTCGGCGACGACAAGGCGCACGGACGGCCTCCCATCTGGATAATGCGGCTTCGTCCCCCTTCGGGGACCCGCAAAGTATATCATCTCGGCGGCGGCATGGGAACAGCCGTGCGCCTTCCTCCTTGCCACGAACCCGGGCGGATACTATAATATGCCGAGGCGCTGGGCGCCGATTCTTGGAACAGGACACTGCATGAAACTCGAATTCTGCTCGCTTTCCAGCGGCTCTTCCGGCAACGCGACCTATGTCGCGGCGGGCGGCACCCGCATTCTCGTGGATTCCGGCCTGTCCGCGCGCAGCGTGGCTGCCGCGCTGGCGAAGATCAACGTCGCCCCGGAGACCATCAGCGCCATCCTCGTCACCCACGAGCACACCGACCACGTGTGCGGCGTCCGCGTGCTCAGCCGCAAGTACCGCATCCCCATCTATGCCAACGAGGCGACCTGGGAGGCGATGCACCGCTGGGTGGGCGACGTCGCCCCGGGCCGGCGGCGCGTCTTCCTGAGCGAGAGCGACTTCTACGTCGGCGACATCGGCGTGCTGCCCATGCTCATCTCCCACGACGCGGCGGAGCCCGTCGCCTACCGGCTCTACGCCGGCAGCCACAGCGCGGCGGTCGCGACCGACATGGGCCGGGTCACCAAGCAGGTCGAGAGGCACCTGGCGGGCAGCGACCTCGTCCTGCTGGAGAGCAACCACGACCCGGAGATGCTCAAGGCCAACGCGCGCTATTCCGAAGCGCTCAAGCGCCGCATCATGGGCGCCCACGGGCACCTGAGCAACCTTCGCTGCGCCGAGACCCTGATGACGCTGTACGGGTCGGGAACGCGCCGGGCGCTGCTGGGGCACCTGAGCCAGGAAAACAACACGCCGGAACTGGCCATGCACACCGTCGCGGAAGCGCTCACGCAGCAGGGACTCGTCCCCGGAAGGGACATCCACCTGGACATGACCTGGAGGGACCGTCTGGGCGGGTTCTACACGATTGGATAAACGCTTCTGGCTGTGCATGGCCGGCGCGGCGGCCTCCCTGGCGGCGGGCTGGCTGGCGCCGGGGATGCTGCTGGGCGCAAACCCGGGCCTCACGGCCCTGCTGTGGATCACGGGGCTTCAGGAAATCCTGCTGATCGGCATCCCCGCGGCGCTCATCGCGCTGCGCAGCCGGGCGTCGCTGGAGCGCCTGAAGCAGGTCCTCGCCCTGCCCGACCCGGTGCACGCGGGGCTTTCGATGCTTGGGGCCGTCGCGTTCACGATGGCGGGGCTGCTGATCACCCTGGCCGCCTTCGGCGCGCTGCAAGCCCTGGGCATCCCCCCGGACGCGCCGCCGGCCATCGACCCGGGCAGCCTGCCGCAATTGCTGGTGGCCATCCTCTGCGCGGCGCTGATCCCGGCCGTATGCGAGGAGCTGCTGTTCCGCGGGGTGTTGTGGGCGGCGCTGGAGCGCCGCGCGGGCCTTAGGTGGGCGGCGGCGGTCAGCGCGTTCCTGTTCGCGGCGCTGCACTTCACGCTGCTGGGGTTCCCGGTGCTGCTCGCGCTGGGGTTCCTGCTCGCCCGCGTCATGCAAAAGCGCCGCTCGCTCATCCTGTGCGTCCTGTTCCACGCGATGTACAACCTCTCCATCCTTGTCATCAACTATTCGGGAAGCAACCCCGGCCTCTTCCTCATCCTGCTGAGCTGCGGCATCGCCTACGCCGCGCTCAGGCTCCTGCTGAAGGAGGAACAGCATGGAATTGCGAATCCTCGGGTGTGACGGCTCATACCCCGGCCCCAACGGCGCCTGTTCGTCCTACCTCGCGGAAGATGGGGATACCGCCCTGCTGCTGGACCTTGGGTGCGGCGCGCTGCCGCGCCTGATGGCGCACAGGGACCCAGCCTCGCTTGCCGGCGTCGTCATCACCCACTGGCACTTCGACCACGCGAGCGACGTCCTGGGCCTGCAGTACTACCTGCTGCTGCACAAGAAGCGGCTCACGGTGTACTCGCCCGGGGAGGAGCACCCGCTCAAGTCCCTGCTGTCGCGGGAGCAGTTCGACCTGCTGGACCTGGAAGGCGCCCCTTCCATCGGCGGGTTCCGGGTGAAGGCCCTGCGGGTGGACCACCCGACGCCCGCGTGCGCGGTGCGGCTGGAGGCGGGCGGGAAGTCCGTCGTCTACACCGGGGACACTGCCAGCAGGGGCGGGCTGATGGAATTCTGCGCCGGTACGGACCTGCTGGTCTGCGACGCGGCGTTCACCAGCGCGCAGTGGCATGAGAAGGCCCCGCACATGAGCGCCGCGCAGGCGGGGGCGCTGGCGCGCGACTGCGGCGCGAAGCGCCTCGTCCTCACGCACTTCCCGCCGGGCAGCGACAGGGAAACCCTTCTGGCCGAGGGGCAGGCGCAGTTCCCCGGGGCTGTCGCCGCATCCCCCGGGCTGACCGTCCGGGTATGAGCGGCAGGGCCTTCTTCCGGCAGCGGCCGCTGGTGGCCGCCTCGCTCGCCTACGCGGCGGGCGTGCTGTGCGCCTTGCCGGGGGCGGGCCTGCCCTTGTTCATACCGTTCGCCGGGATGGCGGCGTCCCTCGGGGCGCTGGCATGCCTGTACCCCCGCGCCGCTCTGCGTGTGCTCTGCGCGTC
>DATHTQ010000103.1:0-3940 GCA_035463055.1 Candidatus Limnocylindria bacterium | reverse complement strand
CGCGAGTCCACCTGGCTGCTCATCCGGTACGGGCTCAGCCGGGGCAGGACGCGCTTCGGCTACATCATGGTGGAAAACTCGTGGAGAAAACGAACGAGCTTCCAATCCCTGTCCGACGGCGCCCTGCCGCTGGACGAGCTGTGGGCCATCCGGGAACGCGCCGAGCTCACGGACGACCCGCTGGGCGGCCGGCAGCCGCTTCTCAGCCTGTCCCCCGGCGACCAGGCCATCCTGCTGGCGCGCATGGGCGAATGGGCCTACGTGGAGGTGCAGCGCGGAGACGCGCCGGCGCGCGGCTTTGTGCCGGACACCGCGCTGGCGCACCCCGCCTGGCGCGACGAAAGCCGCCCCTTCGACCTGCGCGCCTCCTCCTGGGCGCCGATGGCACTCGATTACGCGGTGACCAGGGAGCAGTATATCAGCTATATACATGGCGGTCCGCCGCGTGCGCGTTCCTTCAACGCATGGGTGCGGCTGGACTCCGCCGAGAGCCGTGCGGCGCTGGAGACGCTGTCCGCTTTCCGGGTGGCGGCCGGGCGCGCGACCTGCGCGGGGATGCCCGTCGAGCTGCCCTCGTACGGTTACACCGATGAAAATACCCGGGACTGGAAGGGGTTGCACTTCCTGCCCAAGGACGGCTTCAGCCGCGCCACCCTGGACCTCACGCTGGAGGAGGGCGAGGATATCGCCAACGTCACCCTCGCCTGCACGCGCACGCGCCTGGACGAGACGGCGGAGACCATCCTGCTGCCGCTGCGGGGCGTGCCGATGGACATGGGGTACCCCGAGGGTGGCGCCGCCTTCACCGCGATCACTTACACGGCTTTACGGCCGGACGGCAGCGGTGACGAGCGGCCGGAAAAGAAGGATTCGGCTGTCCGCACCCTGGATGAGGCGCTGCGGTATGACTTGTACCAGCCCATGCCGGGCCTGCCCGACGCCGTCGGCAATTTGCCATACGATACGCAGGAGTACGCGCTGTACCTCATAGAAGGCGCCATTGCCAAGAAGCCCGGGGACTTCGGCGTGTACGACGTAACCTTCGCGCTGGACGACCCTCCCGAGGGCGTCTACCTGTCGGCGTATAAGGAATGCGGCAGTTGCGACGAGATTGACGCCTTCGACATGATCGGGGACGACATCTACACCCCAAACGGCCTGTGGGAAAGCTGGGACGACTTCAACGGGAAGATGAGGGAGACGCTCGAGCGGGACTTCTGCATCCTGCTGCTCGCGGACTCCGGGAAGTACGGCCCGGAGCAGCTCGATGAGGTGGTCAGGAACCTTCGCGTTGCCGCCACCTTCTCCGGCGAGAAATGGAACATGAGCTACGAGCAGCACTACATCACCACCGCCATCGGGCCGCGCAGCAGCGAATGGGTCGACATGCGCGGCATCGTCCGCGTCGAGGGCGTGCTGGACGGGATGCCCCGGCCATACTAGAAACATGGAATGAATGGAGGCGTGGCATGGCTGATTTCAGCGGCAAGACCGCCGTCGTGACCGGGGCGTCGCGCGGCATCGGGCTGGAAATCGCGCGGGCGTTCCGGGCCGCCGGGGCGCGGGTCGCCGCCATCGACCTGGACCCCTGCCCGGAAAAGCTGGACCTGTTCGTGCGGGGCGACGTCGCGGACCCGGCCGCCCTGGAGGGGTTCGCCGGGGAAACCGTCCGGCGCTTCGGCGGGGTGGACTTCCTCGTCAACAACGCGATGGTCACGCGGGGCGGGCTGGATGCCTGCGGCTGGGACGATTTCCTGTACGTCCAGAAGGTCGGCGTCGCCGCGCCCTACCTCCTCACGCGCCTGCTCGCGCCGCACTTCGCGCCCGGCGCGTGCGTCGTGAACGTCACCTCGACCCGCGCCTTCCAGTCCCAGCGCGATACCGAGAGCTATTCCGCGGCCAAGGGCGGACTGACCGCGCTGACCCACGCGCTGGCGATGAGCCTCGCGGGCCGTGCGCGCGTCGTCGCCGTCGCGCCCGGGTGGATCGAGACCGGGGAAGCGGGGCATTCGCCCGCCGACCGCGCCCAGCACCCCGCGGGCCGCGTCGGCACCCCCGGCGACATCGCCGCGGCCGTGCTGTTCCTGTGCTCCCCGGAGGCGTCGTTCATCACGGGCCAGACGCTCGTCGTGGACGGCGGCATGAGCCGGAAAATGATATATCACGGGGACGAGGGCTGGACCCTGGACGCGCGGCTGTAGACGGGCGGCGCGCATGCGGCCTCCTCCCCGGAACACGCCCGGCATTCCAATATTTTTCCATTGACAGCAGCCGGCAGGCTGTCCCATCCCGTAATATGTATGCCCCGGCAAGAAGCAGTTGGCGTCTGTTTCATGGCGTGCCGTTCCTTGCGCGGGTCCCGGCCGGCCAAAGCGGCCAAGGCTGTATCCCGTATTCGCCCATTTTGACATATCACCGCGCCCTGCTATGATGGAAGCGGCATTCGCGCAATTTCATAGAGGGGAGAATGACGATGAGGAAGATTCTCGTCCCGGCCGTGTTGGCCATCCTGCTCGTGTCCTTCCTTTCCGCCGCGGCGCAGGTCCCCGGGGACGTGATGACCATTGACGACGAACGATTGCCGGGCCAGGTGACTGAGGTCCTGCCGCTGGGCGACGGCATGCTCGTCCTGGGCGCGACCGAGCGCGGCGAATACGGCTGGATGGCCTTCCTGGAGCCGGACGGCGGCGTGCGCTGGGCGCTGCAGGAGAGGGGGCTCGGCGCCTTCCGCTGTGCCTCCCTGCTGGCGGACGGAAGCTTCTCCGCCCTCTTCCGGCGCAAGCCCATCTACGACGATAAAGGCAATGCGTATGGAAGGTACGGCTCCGGAATCGTGTTCGTAGCGGCCGATGGGACCATCCAGCGCACCGTGCCGCTCGCGCAGGATACGCGGTGGCTTGTGCGAAGCGACGGCGGGTATTACGCGATGGGGACGGACTACGCCGGGGATCCCGCTGCGCAGGCCAAACCCCTCCTCTCGCTCCTGGACGATACGGGCGTGACGGTGTGGTCCTACGTATACGAGAACCCGGACTATACCAGCATGGAGTTCGAGCGGGGCGCGCCCGCCGGGGACGGGGTCGTCCTCGCCGGGGGCGCGGTCACGCCAGAAGGCGCGCGTGTGGTCCTCATCCAGCGCTTCGACAGGGCCGGCCAGGGAGTCTGGGGTGCTGCGGCGCACGCGCTGGAGGAAACGCGGGTCGGAGACATAGCCATCACCGCGGAGGGGCTGACCGTCGGGTCCTACGCCGGGTTCTCGTACGGGGAGGACGGCTTCCCCTCGGAGCGCGAAGGGTACGTCTACTGCCTGGCGCCGGACGGCAACCAGATATGGGAGATTCTCCTATCCGGCGGCCGTCAGGCTGACTGCGTCCTGCCGATGCCGGGCCGATACCTCGTCGGCAGCCGCGGGCTGAACCTGGAGGAGGACCCCAACCTCGGCGAAGGCTGGCTGTCGTGGCTGGACGGGAACGGGAACGAGCTCGAAACGGATGTCATCCCGGACGCCGGGGGCGGCGCGCTCGAGCTCATGGGCGTCACGGCGGACGGGGCCGGCAAACTCCTCCTGTATGGCGTCCTGCTGGAGGAGCCTGGCTTTCCCTCGCTGCCGTTCATCACACGCGTCCCCATCCCTCCCGCAAGATAGGGCGATTGCCCCCGGGCGGGCCGGCGGGGCTTCACTGCGGCGCCTGGGCGTCCTCCTCCGCCTGGGCGCGCATGAGCCGGCGGAACTCCGAAAGGTCCTCCCGCCTGAAACCGAAGATGGAGATGAGCTTGGCGCCGCAGCGGAACACCCTGCGGCCGTCCGGGTATTCGAGGATGTAGCCCAGCTTCCTCGCCCCGCACTTCCCGCAGCCGGAGCACCCGGTATACCTGCCGCCGTATTCCTCGACGACCAGGCGCACGCCCTCGCGGAACACGCCCGAAAAATCCGCCGACG
>DATHTQ010000102.1:0-6292 GCA_035463055.1 Candidatus Limnocylindria bacterium | reverse complement strand
CGTAGATGTCCCCCAGCGAGGCGCAGTACTCCAGCACCTCCCAGGGCTTGTTGGTATGGAAGTGGATCTTGATGAGCTCCTCGTCGCTCACGGCGAGCAGGCAGTCGCCCTCGAAGTGCTTCGTGAAATATTCGTTGATGGCGTCCTCGTCCAGGCCCGTCCCCTCGATGAGCATCTGCACGTCGAACTTGTACTCCAGCACGCCGCCGCCCCTTTCCCCCGCGCCCCCGCGCGGGCCACGCTTCCCGCTGTACGGGTCATTGCCCGGCCAGGGTCCTTGTCCCCGGGATGATACGGCGGAACGCGCCATTCCTCAATGATTGCAGCGCCCGCCTCACTCCGCCGGCTCGCGCTCCGGGTGCGCCTCCTCCATCCCCAGCGCGCGGCGCAGGCCGCGGTCGTACTCCTCCTGCGTCAGGTCGCCGGAGAAGAGGTACCTGCTGTCCAGCAGGTAGTAGGGGATGTAGTCGATGCCCATGTTGAGGCCGGTCTCGAAGTCCTCCTTCACCTGGTCGAGGAAGTCGCCGCTGCGCAGCACGCGCATGGCGGCGCGCACGTCCAGCCCCGCCTCCTCCGCCACGCGCAGCAGCACGCCGTGGTCGGAGATGGGCAGCCCCTCGGTGAACACGGCCTTCTGGCCCAGGTCGAAGAACTCGCGCCCGCGCCCCTCGCGGACCGCGTACTGGAACAGCCGGTGCGCGTCCCACACGTCGGCGTGGCGCGCCAGGCGCAGGTGCATGGCCAGCTCCAGGTCCCGCGCCTCCTTCTCCATCCGGTCGTACTTGGCCAGCAGCCGGTGGATGTCGGCGCCGGAGATGCGCACCGTGTGCTCCGCGTAGGTCTCCTTCTGCGGCCCGCGGTCCTCGGGGTAGAGGATGTAGCTGCGGATGCGGACGTCCGCCTTCACGCCCAGCGCGTCCAGCGCGCGCTGCAGCTTCCTCTTGCCGATCATGCAGTAGGGGCACTGGAAATCCGCCCAGACCTGTATGTCCATCCCGCTCACTCCCCACTTTTTATCCTATCGTACTGTACCCACGTCGTCGCGGACTACGCTTTGTTCGCGGGTGCCTTTCTGCGAAAAGCCCCCTCTCACACGCTTCGTCGCTCCTCCTTTCCTCAAAAACCTAACGGTTTTTTCGGTTGGGACGGGGGACGGCCACCCGGTAAACGACGCAGTTCATTCGTCACTCATCACTTTACACCCTGCCCTCTGCACTTTGCACTTTACCCTTACCCCTTTATCCCTCCCCTTGCCACTCCCCGGATGATCTGCCGCCGCGCGAACAGGAACAGCAGCACCATCGGCAGCACCGCGGCGGCGGACGCCGCCATGATGAGCTCGTTGCTGCTGCCCGCCTCGGTCGTGAACGTGTACAGGCCGAAGGGCAGCGTGCGGTTCACGTCGGTCTTGATGACCAGCAGCGGCCACATGAAGCTGTTCCACGACGCCAGCGCGTTGAGCAGCACCACCGTCACCAGGCTGGGCCGGGCGATGGGCACCATGACCTTCCACAGGTACGTCCAGTTGGTGCAGCCGTCCACCCGCGCGGACCAGTAGAGGCCGTCGGGGATGGAGAGGAAGAAGTTGCGCAGGATGTAGGTGTAGAAGATGCTGGAGATGAACGGGATGACCAGCGCGAACAGCGTGTCGTTGAGGCCGGACTTCACGATGGTCTGGTAGTTGGTGATGACCAGCATCTCGAACGGCAGCATCATCATCGAGAGCAGCAGCGCGAAGAGGACGCTGCGCCCCGGGAACTGCAGCCTGGAGAACGCGAACGCGGCCAGGATGGTGGTCATCGTGGTGACGCCCACGCTGCCCAGCAGCACGACGGACGAGTTGAGGAAGTACCGCGCGAACGGGGCCTTCTCGAACGCGATGCGGAAGTTGGCGAAGTTGAGCCAGTTGCGCGGCGCAATAGAAGGAGGGAACAGGTTCATCTCCGGGAACGTCTTGAGCGCGCTGGACAGCATCCAGTAGAACGGGAACACCATCACCAGCGCCCCGGCGGTGAGCAGCACGTAGCGCAGCGTGCGCCCCGCCGCCCTTCTCATCCTCCACGAGGGGTTGAGCATCAGGCCCGCGGCGATGAGCGCGGCGCCCAGGACCAGCAGCCCCAGCGCCAGCGGGCGGCTGCCCCACAGCGGGAGGCTCGCCGCGGCCAGCAGCGCCGCCGCCCACCCCAGCAGGAAGAGCGCCGTGCCCAGCGCCGCGCGCCCGCGCGGGACGGCCGCGGCGTCAGTCATACCGCCACCTGCGCTGGATGAAGCGCTGCATCAGCGTGAACACGAGGATGAAGCCGAACAGCACGATGGCCGCCGCCGCCGCGCGGCCCAGCTCGCGCGTCTCGGACATCATGTCGTAGATGTAGAACACCACGGTGTACAGGTTGCGCACCGGGCCGGGGCTGCCGTTGAACAGCACCTTGACCTCGGTGAACACCTTGAACGCGGAGATGCTGTTGATGGTGAGCACCAGCCCGATGGTGGGGGCCAGCAGCGGCACCGTGATGCGCCGGAAGATGCGCCACGCCCGCGCGCCGTCCACCCGGGCTACCGTATAGTAGGTTTCATCAATATTCTGAAGGCCGGAGAGAAGGAGGATGATGGTGAACGGCAGCGTGTTCCACACGCCGAAGATGATGAGCACCAGGAGGGAATTGTCCGCCGCCTGCAGCCAGTCCCTGGGCTGGGCCCCGAAGAACGCGAGCACCGCGTTGAGCACGCCGAAATTGCGGTTGAAGATCCACCGCCACACGAGCCCCACCGCGGTGACGGAGGTGACCATGGGGAGGAAGTAGGCGGTCTGGAACAGCGCGGAGCCGCGCAGCTTCTGGTTGAGCAGCCACGCGATGAGGATGGCGAGCACGGTCGAGATGGGCACCGTGAACGCGACGTAGAGCAGCGTGTTGCGCAGCCCCTGCAGGAAGTAGTTGGTCGTGCCGGGGACGCCTTTGAGCACGTGCTCGTAGTTGCCCAGGCCCCAGCCCGCGAACGTGCCCTCCAGCCGGAAGCGCTCCTGGAAGCTCATGATGACCACGCGCACGAACGGGTACAGCGTGAACAGCGCGACGCCCAGCAGGAACGGCAGCAGGTAGTCCAGCGGCTCCAGCCGCAGCCCCAGCCGCGCGCGCTTTTCCTTGTCTGCCCGAAGGTAGGCCACCAGCAGCGCCAGCGAGAAGAGGGCCAGGAACGCCCCCAGCGCCAGCGCCACCTGCCAGTAGTACATCAGCGGGTACCACGGCGCCGTGACCTGCAAGGCCAGGCGCGCCGCGCCCATCGTGACCGCGCCGCCCGCCGCCTCGCCCGCGCGGGCGACCTCCTCCACCATTTGGGGCGCAGCCGCGTTCATGCGCGCCACGGCCTCCGCGCGCTGCGCCTCGTCCGCGATGCGCGCCGCCACGCCCCCCGCCAGCGCGTCCAGCGCCCAGGCGGCGATCTCCGCGTCCGCAGCGCCTTCATTGACACGCTGCGCGATCCCCTCGCGCACCGCGCGCCTGCGCGAGGATATGCCGGTGCCGACGGTCCGGGTCAGCGCGGCGTCCGCGTTTTCCCCCGCGGCGGCCTGCGCCACCTGCGCCTCGGCGGCGCTAAGCAGCGCCTGGGCGCGCGCCTCGGCCCCCAGCCCCCCGGTCCTTCGCGCCAGCAGTTCCCGCCCCGCCAGCCCGAGGGTCAGCAGGATGGAGCCGATGACCGCGAACGCGATGATGTGGACCACGACGCGGCGCGGCCCGGCGCGGCGGCGCATCGGCGCGGGCAGGCGCCGGTTATGGGCGTCCATTGCGGGCGCGTCCATCAGAGGTACCGCTCCCCGGTCTCGCGGTCGAACACGAACACGCCGCGGCCCCGCAGGCCCAGGCCCACGCGGTCGCCCTTTTTCAGCCCCAGGTCGGCGGAGAGGTAGGCGCGCATCGCGTGCGGGCCGAAGAGCACGACGGCCATCTCCTCCTTGCCGGTCTGGAACACGCTGTCCACGACAACGTCCATGCGGGCGGCGTTTTCTCCCTCGCCGTAGAGGAAGCTCTCGGCGCGAATCGCCAGGTTGACGGGCCTGCCCTCCGGCACGCGCTCCAGGCCCGGCAGGCGCGCGGACGCGCCGCCGTCCGTGGTGAAGACGCCGCCCCGCACCTCGCCCGGCACGTTGTTGATGGGCGGGTTGCCCAGGAAGTCCGCCGCGAACTGGTTGGCGGGCTGGTTATAGAGTTCCTGCGGCCCCGCGTGCTGCATGAGGAAGCCGTCCTTCATCAGCACGACGTGGTCGGAGATGGACATCGCCTCCTCCTGGTCGTGGGTGACGAAGATGGTGGTGACCCGCGTCTCCTGCTGGATGCGGCGGATCTCCTCGCGCATCTCCAGCCGCAGCCGCGCGTCGAGGTTCGACAGGGGTTCGTCCAGCAGCAGCAGCCGCGGGTTCTTGACCAGCGACCGCGCGATGGCGACCCTCTGCTGCTGCCCGCCCGACAGTTCGCGCGGCTTGCGTGAAAGCAACCCGCCCATGTGGACGAGCTCCGCCATCGCCCGCGCGCGCGCCTCGCGCTCCGGCTTCGGCACGTTCTGGATCTCCAGGGGGAAGGTGATGTTGCCCATGACCGTCATGTGCGGGTAGAGCGCGTAGTTCTGGAACACCAGGCCGATGCCGCGCTGCTCCGGCGGCAGGCGCGTCACGTCCTCGCCGTCGAAGAGGATGACCCCGCTGGTGGGCGGCACGATGCCCGCGAGCATGTTGAGCACCGTGCTCTTGCCGCACCCGGACGGCCCCAGCAGGCACACGAGCTCGCCGTCGTTCAAGGTGACGGTGAAGTCCTGCACCGCGCGGGTCTCCCCGAAGTGCTTGGTCAAGTCCTTCATGACGACCTGCATCGCGACACTCCCGTTTCCTGCGCGCGGCGCGGCGCGCGATTTGCCCGCGTCAGACCGGAATATACCTCGTCGTCGCGGACTTCGCTTCATTCGCTACGGTTTTCTGCGGAAAGCCGTCTCTCATACACTTCGTCGCTTCTCAATTCGCAATAGTCGCCTGGCTTCGTTCTCGCTCGTCAGGCTCGTTTGCTCATTGGGCTGCCGTGCAGCCCTCCTCCCCTAAAAAACCTTTCGGTTTTTCGGTTGGGACGGGGACGGGGCGCGTCAGACCGGGATATACCCCTGGGTATCGGCGGGGCGCCAGGGCCCGCGGGCCAGCATCGCCTCCATCGCCTCCACCGCGCCCACGCCCGTGCCGCGGTGGTTCGTGCCGAAGCGTTCCGGCACCGCCTGCACCGTCACGTAGGCGACCTCGTAGGTCTTCTCCGGGTCCACCTCCTCGTCCCCCGCGAACACCTTCTGCACGCGCTGGCCGGGCGGGTTCTCCATCTTGAAGTAGACCTTCAGGCCCGCGCTGCGCTTGATGTAGCCGCCCATCTGCTTCAGCGGGTCGCAGGCGAAGGTGCTCTCGAGGTTCTCCTCCAGCATCTTGAGCATCTCGCGCCCGGTGATGTCCGCCATGCGGATCTCCGGGTCCATCGGCGTGATGCGGTACAGGTCGCGCCGGCGCACGTGCCCCCGGGGGACCGCGCCGCCGAAGCGCCAGCCGTTGGAGAACGCGATGTCCAGGCCCGTCATCTCCCGCATCGCGTCCAGCAGGAAGGCGTCCATCGTGCCGTAAAACGACGACGCGCGGTGCAGGTCCGCCCCCGTCCTGCCCACCCTCTCGTCCAGCCACTTGCGGTGCTGGGACAGGATGGGGTCGCGCCGCAGCGCGAACACCATGCCCCGGTCCTGGGACACCTGCTTGTCCAGCATGACGTACTCGTGCTCCAGCAGCTCCGGCGCGCCGTCCCCCACATTCAGGCGGATGAACCCGATGGACGACGCCATCGCGCCGGACTGGATGATGTACGCGCCGTTCACGCGCTCCGGGCGCTCCAGCCGGTTGTGGGTGTGGCCGGAGAGGCACAGGTCGAACCCCTCCACCTTCCCCAGCAGCCACAGGTCCTGCGGGTAGCCCAGGTGCGACAGCAGCACCACCGCGTCCGCGCCCGCGTCGCGCAGCTTCTTCGCCTCGCGCCCAGCCTCCTTCACGCCGTCGGTGAAGTCCGCGCCCTGGGAGAACTCCTCCGGCATGTTCTTCTGGATGATGTTCGAAGCCACGCCCACGACGCCGACCTTGAGGCCGCCGCGCTCGAACACCGCGCTGGGCCGGAACAGGTGGCGCTTCGTTCCCCTTTGGTACACGTTGCACGCGAGCACCGGGTAGCCCAGCATGCCCTCCAGTTCCTTCAGCCGCGCGGGCGTGTAGGCGCTGTCCCAGTGGAAC
>DATHTQ010000101.1:0-4194 GCA_035463055.1 Candidatus Limnocylindria bacterium | reverse complement strand
TTCCCGCAGGGCGCGCCGCCCTCGGAGACCTTGTACAAGATCCTCTCCGTACTGGTCAGCGAGCGGGAAGCCGCGTGCCTGGCCTCCCTCCCCATCCGCCCGTTCACCGCGCGGCGCGCCGCCAGGGCGCTGCGCATGACCGAGGCGGAGGCGCGCGGGGTCCTGGACGGGCTCGCCGCCCGCGCGATGGTGCTGGACCTGGTGCGGGAGGGCCGGGAGACGGTCTACATGATGCCGCCCCCCATGGCGGGGTTCCTGGAGTTCGCCCTGATGCGCGTGCGCGGGGACATCGACCAGAAGCTGCTGAGCGAGCTGTACCACCAGTACCTCAACGTCGAGGGCGCGTTCGTCGAGGACCTGTTCCTGGGCATGGAGACGCGCCTGGGCCGCGTCTTCGTGCAGGAGCCCGCCCTGGCCCCGGACCAGGCGGTGCACGTGCTGGACTGGGAGCGCGCCACGCACGTCGTCAAGTCCGCAAGCCACATCGCCGTGGGCATGTGCTATTGCCGCCACAAGGCGGAGCACCTGGGCACCGCCTGCGGCGCGCCGATGGACGTGTGCCTGACGTTCGGGACCGCCGCGGCGTCGCTGGCCCGCCACGGCAACGCGCGCGCCATCGGCGTGCCGGAGGCGCTGGACGTGCTGGCGCTCTCGTACGAACACAACCTCGTGCAGTGCGGCGAGAACGTGCGCGAGCAGGTCTCCTTCATCTGCAACTGCTGCGGCTGCTGCTGCGAGGCGATGGTCGCGGCGAAGAAGTACGGCCTCCAACAGCCGATTTACACCACGTACTTCCTGCCCGAGGTCGGGGAGGAGGAGTGCACCGGCTGCGGCAGGTGCGCCCGCGCCTGCCCGGTGGACGCGCTGCGCGTGGAGGAGGAGCGCGTCGGCGAGGGCGCGCGGCGGGTGGCGAAAACGGACGAGCGTCTGTGCCTGGGGTGCGGCGTCTGCGTGCGCAACTGCCCGAAGGGGTGCATCACGCTCAAGACCCGCGGGCAGCGGCTGCTGACGCCGCTGAACTCCACGCACCGCATCGTCTGCGCCGCCATCGAGAAGGGGCAGTTGGCGAACCTGGTGTTCGACACCCCGGCCTTCCTGAGCCACCGCGCGCTGGGCACGCTGTTCACCGCCATCCTGCGGCTGCCGCCGCTGCAGCGCGCATTGGCGTCCAAGCAGATGAAGTCGAAGTACCTGGAGCGGCTCATCGCGGGGAGGCGGTAGGCTCGGGCGCGAAACCCCCGCGTTCTCCTCCCGGGACGCTGCGCGGCATGAAAAAGGCAGGCCGTCAGCCTGCCTTCCGTATGTCCTGTAGGGTCATGCGTCCAGGAGCGCGCCGCCTTTGCATACCCGCATGTCGGTGCAGGCGGAGGCGTTGAAGCAGCAGGGGCGTTTCTCGCCCTTGCGCAGCTTGTCGCAGGCAACCGAGACGCGCCGCTGCCGGGTCTCCCCGCTGTCGGTCATGCGCAGCCACCGCAGCCACTCCCAGCGCCCCCGGACGGTGCAGGCCTGCCAGCGGCCGGTAAGTCCCCCCTGTTCCAGGGCTTCCATAAAGTCCGCGGGCATCTCCGGCTCCGGCCATGCCTTCGCGGGGGCGACGCGCACATCGGCGCCGTGCCCCGGCCTGAGGCTTGGTTCCGCGGCCAGCTCTTTGGGAAGCACAATGAAGTGCCCGCCGCGCCCGTCGGGCTCCGCGGGCGCGGTGAACGGGATGCCGTCCATCGTGCCCTGCGCCATCACCATGCCCCGGGAGGGCAGGGCCGCGCTGGCTTCCCCGGAAAGGCGCAGCACGAGGACGCCATTGATTTCTTCCACTTCCGCCCGGAACGCCTGCCCGTCATCCGCCATTGCCCGCGACCTCCCCTCCGTTATCGCCTTCATCATACCCCGGCGCGGGTGCCTGCCCGCGCGGGGTACACTCCACCGTGGGCAGACGCCCACCGAAAAGGAGGCAGGCAGGATGCCGAAGTATATAGACGGGTTCGTGCTGGTCGTGCCGAAGGGCAAGGCGGAGGAATACAGGAAGATGGCCGAGGAGGGCCGGGACGCCTGGATGCGGCACGGCGCGCTGGAATACCTGGAGTGCCGGGGCGAGGACCTCAGGCAGCAGGAGCTGGGGGAGGAGAGGTCGCGCTCCTTCCGGGAAATGGCGCGCGCGGGGGACGGGGACGACGTGTGGTTCTCGTTCATCGTGTTCGAGTCCCGGGCGCACCGCGACGAGGTGAACCGCAAGGTCATGGAGGAGATGGAGGCGGCCTACGATGAGCAGAGCGGGTTCGTTTCGCCCTTTGAGATGACGGGCATGGCCTACGGCGGGTTCGAGGTCGTCGTCGAGGGACGGAAGGACCAGCGTCCATAGCCTTCACGACACCGTAGAACGCTGAACATAGTACGACGAGGCCACCCGGAGACGGGCGGCTTCTTGTCTGCGGTGAAATGCCGGTTCCGCACCCCGGGTCCCTACGCCTGCCCGTTCTTCTGGCTTTCTATCTGCTCCACGAGTTCGTTCAGGAACACCCATCGCTCCATCTTTTCGGCGAGGGCGGCCTCCAGCCGCTCCTTCTCCGCCATGACGGCCATGAGCTTCTCGTAGTCGCTGGCGAAGTCCTGCGTATCCTCCACGGCCCGGCGCAGGCGGGTCTCCAGGGCCGCGATGTCGCCGTCGATCGTGGACAGCTCGCGCTGCTGGGCGAAGGTGAGCTTCACGGGGCGCGAGGCCGCGCGGGGCGGCGCGTCGGGCGCGGGCTTGCCCTGCCCCGCCGCGCTGGCGGGCTTTCCCTGCGCCGCCGAAGGGGATGGCTCCGCCGCGTCCTCCGCCGCGCGCTTGGCGAGGTAGCCGGAGTAGTTGCCCACCCAGCGGCGGATGTCGCCGCCCTCGCGGAACTCCAGGATGGTGTCCGCGACCTTGTCCAGGAACCAGCGGTCGTGGGAGATGGCGACGACGGCGCCCTTGAACCCCTCCAGGTAGTCCTCCAGCACGGTCAGCGTGTCCGTGTCCAGGTCGTTGGTGGGCTCGTCCAGCAGCAGCACGTTGGGCGCGCCCATCAGCACGCGCAGCAGGTGCAGGCGGCGCTTCTCCCCGCCGGAGAGGCGGCTTACCGGCGTCCACTGCACGCTCTGGGGGAAGAGGAACCGCTCCAGCATTTTCGCGGCGGGGACGGCGCCCTCGCTGGTCATGACCTCGCCCCCGGCCTCGCGGATGTAGTCGATGACGCGCACGTCGCCGCGCGGGGCCTCCCACACCTGCGGCAGCCAGCCGATTTTCACCGTCGCGCCGCGCTCCACCGTGCCGGAATCCGGCGGCAGCGCGCCGGCCAGCATCCGCATCAGCGTGGACTTGCCGCTGCCGTTGGGGCCGACGACGCCCACGCGCTCGTCCCGCAGCAGCGTGTAGGAGAAGTCCCGCACGAGGCACTTGTCGCCGTACCCCTTGCTGACGCCCTCCAGGGCCATGACCTTCCTGCCCAGGCGGGAGGAGGCGGAGTCCATCTCCAGCGCCTGGGACGCCTCCGCGGCGCCTTCCGCCAGCGTTGCGAAGCGCTCGACCCGCGCCTTGCTCTTGGTGCTGCGCGCCCGCGCGCCGCGCTGTATCCACTCCAGCTCCCGCTTGTACAGGCTGCGGGCCTTGCGCTGCGCGGCCTGCTCGTCCGTTTCCCTTTGGGCCTTGCGGTCCAGGAACGCGGAGTAGTTGCCGTCGTACGCGTACAGCGCGCCGTTGTCTATTTCCACGATGCGGCCCGTCACGCGCTCCAAAAAATACCGGTCGTGGGTCACCATCACGAGGGCGCCGCGCCGCCTCTGCAGCCACGCCTCCAGCCACCCGACCATGGCGCTGTCCAGGTGGTTGGTCGGCTCGTCCAATATGAGCAGTTCGCACGGGCTCATCAGCGCCCGCGCGATGGCGACGCGCTTGCGCTCGCCCTCGGACATCGCGGCGGCGGTCCTCCCGAAATCCGTGAAGCCCAGCTTCGTGAGGATGGTCTTGGCCTCGAATTCCTGCGCCTCGCGCGCGGGCGGGTCCGTGTCCTCCAGCACGAGGTCCAGCATGGACTTGCTTCCGTCCAGCGCCGGGTCCTGGCGCAGGTAGGCAACGCGCATGCCGGAGGACCGGGTGACCGCGCCGCCGTCGGGCGCGGCCTCCCCGGCCATGATGTCCAGCAGCGTCGTCTTGCCCGTGCCGTTGACGCCGATGACGCC
>DATHTQ010000100.1:0-2526 GCA_035463055.1 Candidatus Limnocylindria bacterium | reverse complement strand
GTGCGCAGGTCGTAGGCGACCGACTGCGACGCGCGCTCCATGAGCAGCACGCGCAGGTCCATCGCCGCGCCGCGCGCCAGCGACAGCCCCAGGAACCACAGCAGCAGCGTCACCAGCAGCCCGTGCCGGCCGCCGAGGATCACGTCGTTGACGACCCGGCGCGTGACCAGCGGCTGGACGAGCCGGGTGGCGATGACGGCCGCCTGCATGAAGAACCCCAGGGCCACCAGGCCGCGGTAGGGCCGCAGCAGCCTGAGGATGCGGCGAAGAGCGCCCATTGTCCCTCCTTGAAAAGCCCTGTCATGATACTGGGCGAGGAATGCCGCGTCAACGGCGCCGGCCTCTGCTATAATCGGGGAAAAGGAGGCGCGTCATAGATGAAACGGCAGGAGGAGCAGGCGCTGCGGCGCAAGATCGGCGACCTGGACGCCCACTGCGGGTGGAAGGACTACACGGTGAACGACGGCCCCGCGCGCGGGGTGCGGGCGCTGGACCTTAACAACGGGAGGAACGTCCGCGTGACGGTGCTGGCGGACCGGGGGATGGACGTCGCGGGGCTGTCCTACCGGGGCCTGCAGGCCGCGTTCCTGTCCAAGACCGGGGTGCGCAGCCCGTTCCTGTACCAGGAGGACGGCGCGCGCGGGTTCCTGCGGCAGTTCACCGCGGGGCTGCTGACGACCTGCGGCCTGGCCTACGCGGGCGCGCCGTTCGAGGAGGACGGGCTGAAGTACGGCCTGCACGGGCCGTTCTCGAACACCCCCGCCCGCGGCGTGCTGGCGGAGAAGGCGTACGAGGGCGACGACGCTGTGCTCCGCGTCGCGGGCGAGGTGCGCCAGGCCGAGGTGTTCGGCGCCCACCTGTCCCTCACGCGCGAGATACGGCTGGAGACCGAGCGCGACGTGCTGCGCATCGAGGACACCGTGGAGAACCGCGGGTTCGAGGAAAGCCCGCTGATGCTGGTCTACCACGTCAACTTCGGATACCCGCTGCTGGACGCGGGGGCGCGGATATATTCCGGCGCGTCCTCCGTGGAGCCCAGGGACGAAAACGCGCGCCGGGGCATGGACAGGTGGGACAGGGCGGAGGAGCCCCAGGCTTCCATTCCCGAGGAGTGCTTCTTCCACACGGGGTACGCCGAAGAGGGCTGGGCGATGCTGCACAACCCCGCGCTGGGCGCCGCCGCCATCCTGCGCTTCGACGCGCAGGCGCTGCCCCTTTTGTGCGAGTGGAAGTGCATGCGCGAGGGCGACTACGCGCTGGGGCTGGAGCCCACGACCTCCGGCGTGCTGGGCCGCCCCGCCGCGCGGAAGGACGGCACGCTGGCGTTCCTCCAGCCCGGCGAGCGCAGGACGTTCCGGCTGGGCATCGAGTTCACGGACGACGCGGCGCGCATCGGGAAGTACGCCGTGAACCGCGCCGGCGTGAAGGCATAGCGTAAACCATGGCGGCGCCCCGGCGGGCTTTCCGCCGGGGCGTTCGCGCGTGCGTGCGGACGGCGGCCGCGGGCTCAGTACCGCGCCTTGTCCGGCAGGTCCATGTACTCCCGGAATACCTCCAGGCACTCGTCGCGGCCCTGGGGGATGAGCCGGTACGACCCCGTCTCCATCGCCTCGTAGAACACCCGGTCACGGAAGCCGATGGCCTCCGCGTCCTGCCGGTCGCAGCCGTAGTAGACGCGGCGGATGTTCGCCCACAGCACCGCGCCCAGGCACATGGGGCAGGGCTCCGACGTCGTGTAGATGTCCGCGCCGGACAGGTCGAACGTGCCCGCGCTCCGGCAGGCGTCGCGGATCGCCTCGATCTCGCCGTGGCAGGTCGGGTCGTTGTGCTGGATGACGCGGTTGTGGCCCCTGCCGATGATGGCGCCGCCGCGCACCACCACCGCGCCGAACGGCCCGCCGTGCCCCGCGCGGATGCCCTCCCGCGCTTCCCGGATCGCCTCGTCCATCGGACTTACGCTCATGTGTCACCTCCCGGCCGCCGGCGGCCTGTCGTTATTCTTGTTATGGCCATTGTACCCCGGGCGGCGGGATGGGGCAACCCGGCGCGCGAAGCGGTATAATGGCCCAACGGCAAAGGAGGCGCGGGATGCCCAACTACAGGCTCACGCTGTGCTACGACGGGACGCGCTACAGCGGCTGGCAGAAGCAGGGGAACACCGATGACACCGTCCAGGGGCGGGTGGAGCGGGCGCTCTCGTCCATCCTTGGGCAGGAGGTGGAGATCGCCGGCTCCGGGCGCACCGACGCGGGCGCGCACGCGCGCATGCAGGTCGCCAGCTTCCGCGCGCACACGCCGATGCAGCCGGAAGCCATCCTGCGCGCCCTGCGGGAAACGCTGCCCGAGGACATCGGCGCTATGGAGCTGAAGACCGCGGACCCGCGGTTCCACGCGCGCCTCTCCTGCCGGGGAACAACGTACGTCTACCGGCAGTGGAACAGCGAGGCGCCCAACGTGTTCGAGCGCCGGTACACCGCGCGCGACCCGCGCCCCCTGGACTTCGCGGCCATGCGGCAGGCGGCGGCG
>DATHTQ010000099.1:0-1866 GCA_035463055.1 Candidatus Limnocylindria bacterium | reverse complement strand
CCGAGGTTGCTGTCCACCCCTGCGGCGTTGGTGAGGCGCCACTGCACGTCCGCGTGGGTCGTGTTCTCCGGCAGCAGGCGGGCGCGCACGTGCAGCCCGTCCGCCGGCAGGTCAATTTTTCGCACCGGGACGTCCGCCTCGTCAAACGCGGCTTCTGCCCGGGGTTTTTCACCCCATTTGTGCCATATGACCGCGAGCAGGCGGCCGGAGAACATGCGCCGGCTGTCCTCGCCGTAGGGCTGCATGTCCGCGGCGTCGCCGTTGTCCAGGCCCACGAGCGTCCCGCCCAGCGCCTTCACCCGGACGCGGCGGTTGGCGTTCTCCACTGTCCGGCCCTGGGCGTCGCGCGCGGTGACGGTGACGAACGTCAACTCATCGAAGTGCTCGTATTCCAGGTGCAGGCGCTCCGCCTCGCCGAAGGAGTGCCGTTCGGCCTGCGCCGCGGCGCTTCCGTCTTCCTGGTATGCGGCCGCCAGCAGTGTGCCGGGCCGGTAGGGCACCTGCCAGGTATGCGTGGGGCCGTCCACATGCGCGGCTCGCCCGAGGCTTTCCCCGTCCAGGAACAGCTCCACCTCCGGGAGGTTGCTCGCGGCCCGGACGTCGATCATTTGCCCCGGGGAAAAGTCCCAGTGCGGATAGAGGTGGACCAGGGGGCGGTCCCCCGCGTCCGTCCACCCGGCCCGGAACGTATGGAACGCGTCCTTCTCGAACCCCGCGGTGTCCAGCATCCCGAAGTAGGAGTTCTTGGTGTGGTAGGGTGTCGGCTCGCCCAGGTAGTCCTGCCCGGACCACACGAACTGCCCCAGCGAGAAAGGCGCGGTTTTGTCGTCCTGGATGCAGTCCTCGATGTTTTTCGCGCCCCAGCTCGTCGTGCTGTTGCCCAGGGACGAGCACTGCAGGTCGTCGTCGGCCAGCAAGGGCTGGCGCAGCGGGAAGTGGTATACGCCGCGGCTCTGCACGGTGGAGCAGGTCTCGCTGCCAAAGATGACCCAGTCCGGATGCTCCGCGTGGTGGGGGTGGTCTAGCCGCTCGGCGTAGTTGTAGCCGACGGCGTCGAGGTGGTCCGCGCAGCGCTGGGTGTTCTCCCACGCCATGTAGTTGGAGCCCAGCGTGACCGGCGCGTGCCCCCGTGGGTCGTGCGCCCGCACGGCGGACTTGAGCGCGTTGATGAGCCGGATGCCCTCCTCCGCGTCCGTGTGGGTGTCCGAGACCTCGTTGCCCAGGCTCCATAGGATAATGCTGGGGCGGTTCCTGTCCCGCCGGACCCAGCTCGCCACGTCGCGCCCGTGCCACTCGTCGAAGAACCGGGCGTAATCGTAGGTCGTCTTGGGCCTTCGCCAGACGTCGGAGAACTCGCTGACGACGAGCATGCCCAGCTCGTCCGCCAGGTCCATGAACGCCGAGGGCGGCGGGTTGTGCGCGGTGCGGACGGCGTTGACGCCCATCTCCTTCAGCTTCAAAAACTGCCTGCGGATGAGGTCCGGGGGCGCGGCCGCGCCGAAGATCGCGTACTCCTGGTGCAGGCAGGCGCCGTTTAGCTTCATCCGCTCTCCGTTGAGGAAGAATCCCTCGTCAGGGGTCATGCGGGCCTCGCGGAACCCGAACCTGGTGTCCACGGTGTCCCATACCCTGCCGCCAACGACGAGCTCCGTGCGCAGGGTGTAGAGGTTGGGTTCCTCCGGGGACCACGGCCGGAATTCCCCGTCCTCCAGCACCTTATGGCGGGCCTCGTAGGGCCGGCCTCCGGTCTCCGCCTCGCAGGACGCCTCCCAGGACCACTTCCCGTCCTTATACGATGTGGTCACGTACACCCCGTCCTCGCGGATATGGTACTGGTTCTTGAGGACGAGCCACGCGGGCCGCGTG
>DATHTQ010000098.1:0-1523 GCA_035463055.1 Candidatus Limnocylindria bacterium | reverse complement strand
CGGGGCGAGACGATGATGTGCGTGGGGCTCATGGACACCATCTGCCCGCCCTCCACGCAGTTCGCGGCATTCAATAAAATCAGCGCCCCCAAGCGGTACGAGCTGTGGCCCGACTTCGGCCACGAGGGGCTGCCCGGCGCGGACGACCTCATCTTCTCTTTCATGTCCCCGATGCTGGGCTGAGGCCCGCGGGGCCGCGGCGGTTTGCCCGGCCCCGCCGCGGGTGGTATCATCAGTGAAGGCCGCCCGCGTGGCGCACGGCCTTACGTTTCAAGGAGGAACACAGCTTGCTGCCCGATATCGTTTCATCCCTGCGGGACAGTTTCGTCCCCGGGGCGCACAGCGAGCTGCGCGCGCAGCGCAGCACGTCCCGGCGCCTGACCCTGCTCTCCGGCTCCCTGGTGCGCAACGCGCGCGCCGACAACCAGGGCGTGAGCGCCCGCGTGTACGACGACGGCGTGTACGGCTTCGCGTCCGCCGCCGACGTCAGCCCCGAGGCCGCCCGCAAGGCCCTGCAGACCGCGGGGGACAACGCGCGCTTCCTGCGCACCCGCGTGCATCCCGGCAAGGGGCCGCTGCCCGGCGTCGCCTCCGGCACGCTCCCCGCGCAGGCGGACTTCGAGGACGCGCCCCAGAAGGCCTACCTCGACTTCATCACCCCGCTGGACGAGTACATCAAGGCCAAGTACCCGCACCTCACCGGGCGCACGGTGGTCGCCTACGCGGACTCGATGGAGAAGCAGCTGCTCACCAGCGACGGGTTCTCCGCGCACACCGTCGCCCCGCGCGCCTATATCTACGTCTTCCTCAACAGCAAGACGGACTCCGGCATGCCGGTCGAGGTGTTCGGCACGTTCGGCGGCTCCGGCGCGTTCGGCGCGCGCTTCACGGACCCTGCGTCCCTGTACGGGAAGGTGGACGAGCTCCACGAGCACCTGATGAAGAAGCGCGAGGGCGTGTTCGCGGACGCCGGCCTCAAGACCGTGGTCATGTCCGGGGACCTCTCCGGCATCCTCGCGCACGAGGCCGTGGGCCACACCGTGGAGGCGGACCTGGTGCTGGGCGGCTCGGTCGCGGGCCCGATGCTGGGCAAGGCCGTCGCCAGCCCGCTGGTCACGATGACCGACTTCGCCCACACCGCCTTCGGGGAGGAAGCCCCGCTGCCGGTGTACGTGGACGACGAGGGCGTGAAGGCGGAGGACGCCGTGCTCATCCGCGAAGGCACGCTCACGGGCTACATGCTCTCGCGCGAGACGGGGCGGCACTTCAGCATGGCGCCCCAGGGCAACGCCCGCGCGTTCGCCTTCAACGACGAGCCGCTCATCCGCATGCGCAACACCGCCATCCACCCGGGGCCGCACAAGCTGGAGGACATGATCGCCTCCGTGGAGGACGGGTACTACCTCGTCGCCACCGGCAACGGCCAGGCGGACACCACGGGCGAGTTCATGTTCGGCGTGTGCACGGGGTACGAAATCAAGAACGGAAAGCTGGGGCGGGGCATCTTCGACACGACGATCTCC
>DATHTQ010000097.1:0-5097 GCA_035463055.1 Candidatus Limnocylindria bacterium | reverse complement strand
TCATGCCCGTCGACGATCAGAAAGAACGTTCCAAGGCTCTCGACATCGCCGTCACGCAGATTGAGAAGCAGTTCGGCAAGGGCTCGATCATGCGCCTCGGCCAACGGAGTTCGATCGCGCCAATCGAGGTGATTTCCACAGGTTCGATCAGCATCGACTATGCGCTCGGAGTCGGCGGCGTGCCGCGAGGGCGCGTCATCGAGATCTTCGGGCCGGAATCCTCCGGCAAGACCACGGTGGCCCTGCACCTCATCGCGGAGACGCAGAAGATGGGCGGGCTGGCCGCCTTCATCGACGCGGAGCACGCGCTGGACCCCGCCTACGCCAAGCGCCTGGGTGTCAACATCGACGACCTGTACGTCTCCCAGCCCAGCACCGGCGAGGACGCGCTGGAAATCGCCGAGGCGCTCGTGCGCTCCGGGGCGATCGACATCGTGGTCATCGACTCGGTCGCCGCGCTCGTGCCCAGGGCCGAGATCGACGGCGAGATGGGTGACACCTTCGTCGGGCTCCAGGCCCGCATGATGAGCCAGGCGATGCGCAAGCTGGCCGGGGTCATCAGCAAGACCGGCTCCATCGCCGTGTTCATCAACCAGCTCCGCGAGAAGGTCGGCGTGATGTACGGCAACCCGGAGACCACCCCCGGCGGCCGCGCCCTCAAGTTCTACGCTTCCGTGCGCCTGGACGTGCGCCGCGGCGAGCAGCTCAAGAACGGCAACGAGGTCATCGGCAACCGCACCAAGGTCAAGGTCGTCAAGAACAAGGTGGCGCCCCCCTTCCGCGTGGCGGAGTTCGACCTGCTCTACGGGTACGGCATCAGCCGCGAGGCCTCGCTGCTGGACATGGCCGTCGAGCGCGACATCATCCAGAAGTCCGGCGCATGGTTCGCCTACAAGGACGCCCGCATCGCCCAGGGCCGTGAGAACGCCCGCAAGTACCTGATGGACAACCCCGAGGCCGCCAAGGAGATCGAGGCCCTGGTGCGCGCCACCCTCACCCTGGCGTTCCCCCGCACCGAAGCGGACGAGCAGGTGACCGAAGAGCCCGCCCTCGTCGAGGAGTGACTCGCTGCGGCACGCGCCGCAGGACCCGACGGGACGGAATGCGTCCCCCATCCCCGCGCCGGACGCCCCGGCCGCGGGGATTCCTTTTGTGATGCGGGAGACTTCAGTTAATAAGATTCATTCGCCGCATGTCGGAAACCTGATTCTCCAGCCCCAATTTCCCGCTCCTGAAGCCCTCTGGCAGTAATCAATTTTCCGCATTTGGGAATCAATTGCTGGGACTTCATTTGCCCATGCCACCGGCTATGGCTGGACATACGCGCGGACCCCCGCGGTTTTCCGGCGTTTATCCTCAGGCGCGTCCGGGTATCTACTTCGTGATGCTTTCCAAACACCGTATCGGGCCCGCGGCATGCACGGCCGTCCCGCGCCGGGGCGCGGGGGGGGATCGGCCCCGGGGCGTGGATACGGCCAGGGATGGCGGCCAAGAAAATCGAATACACAGGAGGCTGAAAATGGGAATTGTAACCCGTACCAATGACATGATGCAGTCATGCATCGAGGCCTGCCAGAAATGCTCCCAGGCCTGCTACGAGTGTTTCCGCATGTGCCTGGAGGCGGAGGACGTCGCCCGGCGGAAGGAATGCATCCGGACGCTGGTGGAATGCGCGATGATGTGCCAGATGTCGGTGGCGATGATGTCCCTGGAGTCCCCGTTCCACGCGGAGCACTGCGGGATGTGCGCGAAGGTCTGCGAGAAATGCGCCGAGGAGTGCGCCAGGTTCCCGGAGGACCACTGCCAGAAGTGCGCCGAGGTGTGCAGGCAGTGCGCCCAGGAATGCCGCAGGATGGCGGAGATGATGTAAGTTCGCAAACGGCAGCCGTACTCCTTGAAGCGGAATGCCAACCACGGAAAAACCCGCCGCGGTCCCGGTTCGTCCCGGGCGCGGCGGGTCTTTCATATAAAGATATGAACTCGCGTCAGCGCAACTCCGTCTTGGTCCAGCGCCCGCTCTTCACGCGGTCCGCGAGCAGTTTGCTGCGCACGAAGGCGTCCAGCAGGAACGAGAACCACGGCCCGGTGGCCTGCAGGTAGAGCGCCGGGAACAGCGGCGCGAGCGGGAAGCAGAACAGCCAGGTCAACAGGGGCCGCAGCACCGTCACCCCGACGAACGAGGTGTAGGCGACGTAGCGCACGTCCCCCGCCCCGCGCAGGCACCCCGCGTATACGACGCGCGCGTTCTGCGGGATGAGCGAGGGGATGACGACCAGCAGCCCCGCCGTCGCCGCGCCGATGACCACCAGGTCGTCGGTGAACAGGTCGGCCAGGTCCCTGCGGAAGAAGAACATCAGCAGCATCAGCGCCACGGACGCGTACACGGAGATGCGCCGCACCACGAACACGGACCGCTTGGCGCGCTCCTCGTTGCCCGCGCCCAGGCTCTGTCCCACCATCGCCACGCCGGCGGCCGATATGCCGTCGCCCAGCGTGAAGGACAGCATGGACACCTGGCTGACGATGTGGTACGCGGCGAACTGCGCCGTGCCCAGGTTGGCGATGATGAGGTTGGTCACGAAGAATCCCGCGCGCAGGAAGAACGCCTCCAGCGCGCTGGAAGCGCCCACCTGCCACAGCCCCGACAGCGTCACCCGGTCGAAGGCCGGGCGGCGCACGCGGTAGCGGAAGGGCGAGTCGCCCCTGGTCGCGAACCACAGCGCCGCGCCCATCGCGGCCACGCCGCCCAGCAGCGTCGCGATGGCCGCGCCCCTAACGCCCAGGCGCGGGAAGCCGAAGTTGCCGCCGATGAGCAGGTAGTTGAACACGAGGTTCACCACGTTGGAAATCATGTGCGTGACCATCGTGACCTTGGTCTTCCCCAGGCCGCGGAAGGCCGCGCACACGCACAGCTGCAGGCTGTTGGGAATGAAGCCGAGCGCGATGATCTGGAAATAGCTCACCGACATGCCCAGCGTGTCGTCATTCGCGCCGGCCAGCCGCATGATGGGGGCCGCCAGGAAGAAGCCGACGGCCGTGATGAACAGGCCCAGCAGCAGGCTGATGTACATGGACTGCTCCAGGCACGAGCGGTACCCCCGCTCATCCCCCGCGCCCCGGCGGCGCGCGACGATGGCGGTGGTGCCGACGTGTACGGCCTGGACCATGATGAGCATGACCATGCGCGGCTGCGAGGTCAGCCCCACCGCCGCGATGGCCGCGGGGCTGATGGTGCCGACCATCATCGTGTCGATGGAGCTGATGACGCTGATCAGCATCCCTTCCAGCGCCGCGGGCCACGCAATGGCCAGCGCCCCGAGGTACATGGGCATGAGGCTTGCCGCCTCACCGCCCAGCAGGAACCTCCGCGCCCGCGCCCCCAGCGCCCTCCAACCCTGCGTCATGCCCCTCCTGTCCCCATAGGTGGATTTCGCAGAACAAACGGAGGCGGGACCGCCGCCTCCGATGATACGCGCCTGTGCCGCCACCTTATCCGGCGGCCGCCCCGCTTACTTGATGGCCCCCATCTTGCTCAGGGGGAGCAGGACGAACGCGGCCTTGCCGACGATCATGCTGCGCGAAATGGGACCCACGTCCCTGGCGCGGCTGTCATGGCTGTTGGCGCGGTTGTCGCCCATGACCATGTACTGGTCGGGGCCCAGCGTCACGCGGGAAAAGTCCGTGCGCGCGGGATAGCGGATGAAGTCCTCCTGCACCGGCGCGTCGTTGACGTACAGCACGCCGCCCAGGATGGCGACGCTGTCCCCCGGCAGGGCGACGAGGCGCTTGACGAACAGCTCGTGCTGCACGAACGCGAGGTCCAGCGGCGCGCCCAGCTTGATGGCGGTCTCCTTGTTCCGGTTGGGGAACCGGCAAATGATCACGTCGCCGCGCTGGAGCCGGTTGAACAGCACCGCGGGCTTGGTCACCAGGACGATCTCGCCGTCCTGCAGGGTCTCCAGCATGCTGGCGCCGTCCACGCGGATGGGCTCGAACAGCAGGGCGCGGATGGTCATGGCGATGACGACCGCCAGCAGCAGCGTGCCGACCCAGCTCATGATTTCCTGCCACACGGTCTTCTTCTTTTTCTCGCCCTTCTTCTTCCCGGCACTCCCCGTATCGACCGGCTGTCCCTGCGCCTGCACGGTTTCCTGTCCCGCGATATCCTGCCCCGCGATGTCCTGCGCTTCGATGTCCTCGTCCGGCCTGTGCTGCTCGCTCATCCCCGAATACCTTCTTCTTACGAATCTTCCTTTTGCTGCCTGTCCTGCAGGCCCAGCGTGACTTCCGGCGCCACCGGGCCCGGGGTCAGCACCTTCTTCCTGCGGCGCAGGAACTCGACCCGGTCGAGCATCACCACGCGGCCGCAGCCCGAGCATTTCATCTTGATGTCGGCACCGATGCGGGTCACCGTCCAGACGGCAGAGCCGCAGGGATGCGGCTTGCGCATCTCCACGACGTCCTTCAGCCTGATTTCTTCCGCCACCGGGCTCACCTCACCAGGGCATTATATGCCCATTCCCGCGGCTGGGCAAGCATATTGAGGATATCAGCGGGGTTCAGCGATGAAAGGATATGGTGTCTCAACTATACGCGCCACCCTGCGGATAATGCGACAGGCCTACACTCCCAGGCACGTCCTTTTTCAGACCCCAAGGCATATACTATCTGGCAAGTCAATCATGCTCCTCGTCCCAACTGGCTGCTTTTTGAATATGAATACTTACGACGACCTTTTTTCTGTAAGCTGCTCCTCAAGGATATTCATCAAATACCTATTAGCGTTGAATCTTGACAGGATGGGCTGCCAATCATCATTCAAAGCGTCTCGAATGGTTATTGCTCCAAGTTATGTGGAAGCTGCAACACCGGATTGTTATCGGTATGCTTTAATCAGCCGGTATAACCGCCTTGTCCAGGCATAACAAAAGAGCACTCCTTGCGGAATGCTCCCTGTGTTGGGGACCGGCGGCGACCTGCTCTCCCGGGCCGTTTCCAGCCAAGTACCATCGGCGCTGAAGGGCTTAACTTCTGTGTTCGGTATGGGTACAGGTGATCCCCTTCGCCATTGCCGCCGGAATCCTCTTTGGCGCGGGA
>DATHTQ010000096.1:0-3129 GCA_035463055.1 Candidatus Limnocylindria bacterium | reverse complement strand
CAAGTCCAGCACCGTGATGACCGTGCTGCTGGCCATCGTGCTGTTCGGAGAGACCAACAACCTGCCCCTGCGCCTCCTGTCCGTCGCGGTGCTGGGCGCAGGCATCTGGCTGATGCTGGACCGCAGGGGCGCGGGCACCGGGAAGCGCGCCCGCGCGGAAAGCGTCCCCCCGGTTACCGACCCGGTTGCCCCTGCGGACATGCGCTGGGTCCCCTACGCGCTGCTGTCGGCTGCGCTGGCCTCCGCGACGTCCATCCTCGCCAAGGTCGGCATCCGCGACGTGGACTCCAACCTCGCCACGGCGCTGCGCACCGCGGTGGTGTTGGTCATGGCATTCCTGGTCGTGCGAATCAAAGGCAAGCACTCCCTGCTCGTGAAGACGCCCCGGCGCGACCTGGTGTTCATCGCGCTCTCCGGCGTGGCGACGGGCGCGTCGTGGCTGTGCTACTACTACGCGCTGCGCGGCGGCCCGGTGAGCGTGGTCGTTCCGGTGGACAAGATGAGCATCCTGTTCGCGGTTGCGTTCTCGTGGTTCGCGTTCCGGGAGCGGCAGAGCCCCCGGGCGCTGCTGGGCCTTTTGCTCATGGCCGTGGGGACGCTCGGGATGGTGTTCGCGGGGTAGCGCGGGCTTTCCATATATAATGGAGACGGCGCCCGCCGGGCGGGCGAATGTATGTAATGAAGGAGAACCGATGGACCGGCGAACGCGCGGGGGGCTTCCCCGGTGGCTGAGGGACCTGGGGTATTACGGGCGGATCTTCGGGCGCGGCCGCCGCGCCGGGGGCGAAGGGGGCCCGGCGGGCGTGCCCCAGCGGGACGCGTTCCTGGTGCTGTTCGCCGCGGCGTGCGCGGCGTTCGCGTTCATGCTGGACGCGCCCCGCGCCATCTGGGAGGGGAGCCTGCGCATCCTGTTTTCCCCCGCCAACCTGCTCACCGACTACGTGGCGCTGGGCGGCGCGGGCGCGGCGTGGCTCAACGTCGCGGTGATGTCGCTCTCCAGCGTGCTGCTTATCCGGCGCACCCGCGCCCCGGTCAGCGGGCCGGTGGTGGCGGCGTTCTTCACGGTGGCGGGGTTCTCGCTGTTCGGGAAGAACCTGTTCAACTCCGTGCCCATCGTGCTGGGCGTGTTCCTCTACGCCAAGGCGGCCCGCCAGCCGATGGAGCGGCTCATCCTGCACTGCCTGCTGGGCACCACGCTGGGCCCGCTGGTCAGCGAGTTCGCCTTCGGCATCGGGCTGCCATACTTCATCGGCGTGCCCGCGGGCGTGCTGGCGGGCGCGGCGGCGGGGTTCGCGCTCGCGCCGCTGTCGGTGCACTTCATGCGGTTCCACCACGGCTTCAGCCTCTACAACATCGGGTTCACCGCGGGCATCGTGGCGATGCTGTTCGCGGCGGCGCTGCGCGCCTTCGGCGTGGACCTGCGCACCGTGGCCATCCTTTCGGCCGGCAACAACGCGGTGTTCGCGCCCGCGCTCATGGCGCTGTGCGCGGCGATGCTGGGCCTCGGCCTGTGGCTGGCGCGGGGGCGTATGGCGCAATACCTGAAGCTGATGAAGCTCCCCGGCACGCTGCCGACCGACTTCGTGGCCGCCTGCGGGGCGGGCGTGACGCTTGTGAACATGGGGCTCATGGGCCTCTTGTCCGTGGGCTACGTGCTGCTGATGCGGGGCGAGCTCAGCGGCCCGGTCATGGGCGGGGTGCTGACCGTCGTGGGGTTCAGCGCGATGGGCAAGCACCCGCGCAACTCGATTCCCGTGGTGGCGGGGGTGTTCCTCGCGGGCCTCGCCACCGGGCAGACCGGCACGCCGCTGGCGCTGCTGGCGGCGCTGTTCGGCACGACGCTCGCGCCGCTGTCCGGCACGTACGGCGTCGCGGCGGGCGTCGCGGCGGGGGCGGTGCACATGTTCCTGGTGGCGGGCGTCGGCTTCCTGCACGCGGGCATGAACCTGTACAACAACGGCTTCTCCGGCGGGTTCGTCGCCGCCGCGCTCTACCCGCTGCTGGAGGCGCTGCGCGGCATGGCCGCGGCGCGCAGGCAGGGCGGCGAGGCGGCCCCCTGAGCCACGGCCCCGGCCCTTCAAAGAGGGATAGTTACCACGTTTTCTGCGGAGGCGGATGCGATGGACCAGCCCGTCAAGCTCTTCACGGACTTCTACGACCGGTTCTATCCCGACGCGGAGGCGAGCCGGGCGCACGCCCTCTTCTGCGAGCGGGTGTACGGGAAGGACCTGTGCCAGCACGGGATGGCTGACATGGCGCAGCTGGAGCTGCTTCTTGGCCTGCTGCCGAAGCACGGCCGCCTGCTGGACGTGGGCTGCGGCAGCGGGCGCATCACCGAGTACCTCCAGGGGCGCGCGGGCTGCGACGCTGTGGGGGTGGACCTGTCCCCGGAGGCCGTCTCGCTGGCGCGGGAGCGCACGAAGGGCAGGCCCGGGCTGCGCTTCGACGTCGGCGACATGACGCGCCTTCCGTATGCCGATGGGTCGTTCGACGCGGTCACGCTGATCGACACGCACTACTTCGCGGAGGACACCGCGGCCCTGCTGGAAGAGATGCTGCGGGTCACCGCGCCGGGCGGCAAGGTCTTCGTGTTTTCGGACGAGGGGCGGGGAACGCAGGGGTTGGACGATTCCGGGCTGCGGGCGGAGGAGTCCCTGATTGGCATAACGCTGGCGCGAAAAGGGATTGCTTACCGGGCGGCCTGCCTCACCAGCGAAAACCGCGAACACTGGAAACGCAAGGAGGCGGCGCTGCGGGATTTGCGCGGCGCGTTCGAGGCGGAAGGCAGCCTCTTCCTGTATGAGCAGCGGATGGGGGAATGCCGGGGGACGGACCGCGGCCTGGACTGCCGGTTCCTGTTCGTCCTGGAGAAGCCCGCGGGGTGAGACGGGCGGCGGCGCAGAAGGATCGGAAAGGGAGGCGGCGGGGATGGAGCGGAACGGTTTCACATTTGAGGTGCCGGAGGGCAAGCGGGTGCGCGTCATCGTGGACAGCGACGCCGCGTGCGAGGCGGACGACCCGTTCGCCATCGCCCACGCGCTGCTGAGCCCGAAGCTGGACGTGCGCGCGGTCGTCGCGGCGCACTTCGGCGGCCCGGGCACGATGGAGGCGAGCTACGCCGCAATCGGG
>DATHTQ010000095.1:0-7413 GCA_035463055.1 Candidatus Limnocylindria bacterium | reverse complement strand
CGGGCCTGGCCCGGGTCCTCCCGAGCCGCGCCGCGGCCATTTGCGCGCGGAAAAACATACGCCGAACATACAGGATGCCGAAGCGGCAGTATAATGCTGCGGGAATTCGACATATGGGCCAACATTGAGGAGGTATCCCATGCTGAAACTGTACTTCGGCACCCTGACCGCCGCCATTTCCACGCTGCTCGCCGTCGCCTTCGCGGTGTTCTTCGCGGTCGTGATGTCCCGGCGCTCCAGCATCACCCACTGGGGGCTCCTGACGCTGGCGATGTTCGTCCTGGGCCTGGCGATGTCCATGATGAGCGGCATGAAGGACGGCATGGGCACCGCCGCGTCCGTGCTGCCGATGAAGCACTGGGTCACCATCGCGCTGAGCGTTGTCGGCGGCCTGGGCATGCTGACCGGCGTGCTCGCGCTGTTCATCCGCAACCAGGGGTTCTGGCAGGCGGGGTTCTACGCGCTGTCCGCGGTAATCATCCTGAAGCTCGTGATGACGGAGGCCTTCCGCGTGGTCCTCTACCTGCGCGGCTGACCGGCCCCTTGCCCTTCGCGGCCCGGCGCAGGCGCGCCGGGCTTTGCCGTGCCGGCGCGCGCGTCATGCGGGAAAACCCCGCGCCGCGTTGCGAATCCGGGCGCACCGGGGTCTCCTTTCCTTGAATCGCGCAAGGCGCGGTGGTATACTCACGGTATGTGGGACAACCACCAAAACGCAAAAACCGTAAGGAGGACCTGTTCATGAGGAAACTGCTCGCGCTTGTCCTGGTCCTGGCCCTGTCGCTGCCGTTGCTGTCGCTGGCCGAGGGCACCTATGAGATCGCGCTGGTGACCGACGTCGGCAACATCGACGACCAGAGCTTCAACCAGTACTCCTGGCTGGGCGTCAAGGAATACGCCGAGGAGAACGGCCTGACCTACGCCTATTACCAGCCCAGCGAGGACAGCACCGACGCGCGTGTGGAGAGCATCACCACCGCGATCGAGAAGGGCGCCAAGGCCGTCGTGCTGCCTGGCTTCCTGTTCGCGGACGCCGCGGCCCAGGTGCAGGACCTGTACCCGGACGTGACCTTCATCCTGATCGACACCGCGCCCTCGGGCGCCGCCTCGCCCAACACCTACTCCATCCTCTACCAGGAGGAGCAGGCGGGCTACCTCGCCGGCTACGCCGCGGTCAAGGAAGGCTACACCCGCCTCGGGTTCCTGGGCGGCATGGCCGTGCCGGCCGTCGTGCGCTTCGGCTACGGCTTCGTGCAGGGCGCGGACGCAGCAGCCCGTGAGATGAGCATCCAGGTCGACATCAAGTACTGGTACGCCAACTCCTTCGCGCCCAGCGATTCCATCAAGACCAAGATGGACGGCTGGTTCTCCGAGGGCGTCGAGGTCGTGTTCGCCGCCGGCGGCGGCATCTACCTCTCCGCGCTGGCGGCCGCCGAGGAAGCCGACCGGCTCCTCATCGGCGTCGACGTGGACCAGGGCTACATCAGCCCCCGCATCATCCCCAGCGCCACCAAGGGCCGGACCCACTCCGTCAAGCTCGCGCTCACCCGCCTGTACGAGAACAACGGCGTGCTGCCCGAGGACATGCAGGGCGCGGTCGCGGCCCTGGGCGCCAGGGACGACTCCGTCGGCCTGCCCACCGCCCCCGAGTCCTGGAGGCTCGCGCGGTTCACCCTCGACGAGTACAACGCCCTCTACCAGCAGCTCAAGGACGACGCGGTCGTCGTGAACCCCGCCATCGACCAGCAGCCCGCGGTGACCAACGCGGTCGTGGACTACCAGGAATAACCGGTTCGAAGGAGGTCTGCGGACCTCCTTCGTTTTGGAGGAACGTTTGCTGCGGAATGTTTACGCTGGCGCGTAAACGCCCCGCGCGCCCGGCTAAGCCGGGCGACACGAAGTGCATCGGGGGTCTTTGCCCCCCGAGACCCCCTTGCGTTCTCCTCTCCATGTTGGTTTCACAAAAAAGGCGCCCGGGCCGAAACCCGGGCGCCTTTTTTGTTACGATGTCCTGACGCTTATTCCGCCGTTACCCCCAGGATCTCCGCTGCGTTCTCCGGGCCGTACTGCACCATGTGCGCGGCGATCTCCTTGAGCAGGTCCGGGTTGGTGATGTTGCCGGTGTGGCCCATGCGCGGGAAGGTGACCGAGTAGCCCGCGTAGAAGGGCTCCGTCGTCGTCGCCAGCCAGTCGCCCATCCTGTACTGCGCGAGGTTGAGGTAGTAGTTGTCCATGTCCCCGCCGCGCAGGTGGATCTTGCCGACGAGCTTCGGGCCCAGCGTGGCCCAGTTCGCCTGCAGGATGGCGTTGAGGTCGTAGTTCTCCTTCCAGTACGCCGCGACCTCGTGGTCGATGTCCCCGGTCAGCGGGTCCCAGATGCGCGCGGGATAGCCGTCCCCGCCCTGCGGGCCGTAGACGCTCTCCCAGATGGCCCACTGGCCCAGGCTGACCGCGTGCTCCACGCCGCCCACCGCGGCTTCCCACAGGCACTCGTCCTGGATGGTCCAGCGGATGTTGCCGTCCACCGCGCGGGAGGAGGGCCGCTCCACCTTGTACCAGCCGTTGTCGAGGAAGTAGGCGTTGTCATCCTCGTAGATGTTGACGATCTGGTGGTAATTGAAGTCCACCGCGTCGGGGCACATGGGCCACGTGCCGCCGAAGAAGTCCGGGTTGAACACCTGCATCGCCAGCGCCTCCCACCCGCCGGTGGAGCCGCCTGCCAGCGCGCGCGCCCAGGGTTCCCGGATGACGCCGAACTCCTCCTCGACGAAGGGGATGAGCTCGGTCATGATGGCGTCGCCCCAGGGGCCCAGGTTGGCGGAGTTGACCGAGTAGCTCGTGTCGTAGAACATGTTCGCGTCGCGGAACGTGACCACGATCATCTGCGGCGCTTCCCCGCCGTCCCAGAAGGCGTTGAACTCGTCATATGCGGCGCGGCCCGTGCGGCCGTAGTTGAGCGGGGCGTTCCCGCCCGGCCAGTGGCCCTGGTAGTACAGCACGGGGTACTGCTTCGCGGCGTCGTAGCCCTTGGGCAGCAGCACGTTGGCGCCCAGGTACATGTCCGTTCCCCAGAATTCGGAGAGCAGCTCGCTCTTTACCTTAACGTACTTGACGAGCTCCTTGTCCTCCCAGTTGCCCTGCTGGGTGACCTGGCCGTCCTGCAGCTCGTACCCCAGCGGGGTTTCCTGGTCCAGCGTGAAGGACAGCGCGCCGCCGCCCAGGTCCACGACCTTCGCCTCGGAATAGAGGTTGAAGGGGTTGTTCGTGACGCTCCCGCCGCCGCCGTGGTCCGCCATGCCCCAGACCACGCTGCCGTCGGAACGTGTGAACTGCGTGTACTTCACGAACAGCACCTGCGCGGCGACCTCCATCGCGGGGATCTCGTTCATCTGCATCGGCCAGCCGTAGACGTCCGGGTCGTCCGCGCCCAGCGTGACGCTGTCCCCGGCCTTCAGGCCGAACACCGTCTTGCCGAACACCGGGCAGCCGGTCACGTCGAGGTTGCCGATGACCATGCCATCCTCCGGCATCTCCTTGTCGAACATGAACAGCACGCGGCCGTTCAGCTCGCCCTCAAACCCCTCCGGCACGCTGACCGTGACGGTCAGCGGCGCGGGCCCCATGGCGGACGCGGATGCGATCCCCATGAATAAAGATGCAGCCAGCGCGAAGACCAACAGCTTTTTCACCTTGTTTCCCTCCCTTTCCTGCATGCGCAGCGCGTATAAGAATGCACGCATCATACGCCCGCATGGTGGGCGCGTCAAGGGGTTTCTGCAAGAATTTTCAAAATTGATAAATAAATATACAATCTGTGTATAACAACATAAAAAGGCCACTCCCCGTATACTGATGGGGAGCGGCTCACTGCACCGTGCGGAACGCGGGCGTGCCGACCAGCATCGTCACGCGCGCAGCACGGACCCGAAGCGTGCGCGCCTTATTTGGGCAGCTCGATCTTCGGCTCCTTGTCGTTGCGCCGGTAGATGGTGAACCGGCGGCCGATGACCTGCACCGGGCTCGCCCCGGTCTTCCCGCACAATTCGTCGCTGGCCTCCCTCGCCGTCATCGGGGCGCCCTGGGAGACCGCGCACTTGACCAGTTCGCGCGCCTGCAGGAGGTCGTACGCCTCCTTGAGGGTGCCGGGCGTGATGCCCTCCTTGCCGACGGTGAGGACGGTCTCCAGGGCGTTGGCCATGGCGCGCAGGTGGGCGCGCTGCTTTCCGTTGAGTTCCATGTCGTTCCTTTCAGGCGGCGCGGCGCCGCCGGGCCGGGCCCGTCCCGGGCGAAATCAGGGGACGATCCACCAGCGCTCCATGCGCTTGCCGTCCGGGTTGGTGCGCGTGTCCTCGTACACCCCGCCGCAGGACTGGATGACCCGGCGGGAGGCGGCGTTGCGCTCGTCGCAGGTGAGCAGCGCGCGCGTGATGCCCAGCTTTTTGCACTCGGCGAGGCCCAGGCGCAGCTGCTCCTTGCCGTAGCCCTTGCCGCGTTCCCTGGGGCGGATTGAATACCCGATATGCCCGCCGTACTGGAGCAGGTAGTCGTTGAGGGTGTGGCGGATATTGAGCATGCCGACCACCGCTCCGTCCTCCCCGCGCACGCACAGGAACGTGCTGTCCGGCACAAGGCCCTCGGGGCAGGTCTCGGGCCGCGCCTTGCGCTCCAGGTGCGCGAGCCATTCGGCCACGCCCAGGTTGTCCAGGCCGCCGGAGCCGTGCAGGTGTTTCCCGTCCGCGGCGAGCGTCTCCGCCCGGTAGTCCAATATCTCCCGCTCGTGTTCCATCGAGGGCGCGGCGAGCCGCAGCGCGGCGTCAGTCGACGAAGTCAAACTCCACCCCTCCCTCGCCCACCTTCACGGTGTCGCCCTCCTGGGCGCCCATCTCGCGCAGCTTGTCGATGACGCCGGAGTCCCGCAGCGTCTTGTGGAACCAGTTGAGGCTCTCGTAGTCGGAGAAGTTGACCGCCTGCAGGAGGCTGTCCATGGAGCCGCCGGTGACGGCGAACGCGCCGTCCTCCCCGCGCCGCACTTCCCAACCCGTCACGCGCTCCTCCGGCGGGACGGCCTCCTCCGCCATCGGCGCCAGCGGCGGCAGCTCCGCCAGCAGGCGCACCACCTCGTCCAGCAGCGCCCCGATGCCCTCGCCGGTGGCGGCGCTGACGGCGACCACGGCGCGCCCGCCCGCCGCCTCGCGGATGGCGTCCAGGTGCCCGCGGCTGTCGGGGAGGTCCATCTTATTGGCGACGATTATCTGCGGCCGTTCGTCCAGGCCGCCGTAGCGCCGCAGCTCGTCGTTGACGGTCCGCAGGTCGTCCTCCGGCGCGCGGCCCTCCTGCCCGGAGGCGTCCACGACATGCAGCAGCAGGCGCGTGCGCTCCACGTGGCGCAGGAAGGCGAACCCCAGGCCCGCGCCCTCGCTGGCGTTCTCGATGAGGCCGGGGATGTCGGCGACGGCAAAGCCCTGCCCGCGGTGGGAGACGATGCCCAGGTTGGGGGTCAGCGTGGTGAAGGGATAGTCCGCGATCTTGGGCCGCGCCGCGGTGATGCGCGCCAGCAGGCTGCTCTTGCCCGCGTTGGGGAAGCCCACGAGCCCGACGTCGGCGATGGTGCGCAGCTCCAGCGTGAACTCGTGCCACGAGGTCTTGATGCCGGGCTTGGCGAAGTTGGGCGCCTGGCGCGTGGGCGTGGCGAAGTGCTGGTTGCCGTGCCCGCCCCTGCCGCCGTGCAGCAGCACGCGCCGCTGGCCCGGCTCGAACATGTCGGCGACGACGCGGCCTTCCTTCGCCTCGCGCACCACCGTGCCCGCCGGGACGCGGATGACCAGATCCTCCCCGGCCTTGCCGCTGCGCCGCTCCGACGCGCCGGCCTGGCCGTCCTGCGCCTGGTACTTGGTCTGGTAGCGGAAGTCCAGCAGCGTGTGCATGTTGTGGTCGGCGACCAGGACGATGTCGCCGCCCTTGCCGCCGTCCCCGCCGTCGGGGCCCCCGTTCTGCACGTACTTCTCGCGGTGGAACGACACGCTGCCGTTCCCCCCGTCCCCCGCCTTCAGGCGGATGGTCGCCCGGTCCACAAAACTCGCCATAGCGCCCCCTTATCTGCTTGAGTATACCATTTAATCCGCCGCAAAGGCCCGCTCCCGCGCAAAAACCCCGCCCGGGGGCGGGGTCTGCGCGCGCCTTCGCCTATTGGTTCAGGTTCGGCACCGCGAGGCTGAACAGCAGCGCGGCGGCGTTGTTCGCCAGCGCCGCCCCCACCTGGGCGGACAGGTCCGCCAGTTCCTGGGGCGACATCTGCTCCAGGCGCACGGCCTGGGTGGGGTCGATCTCCGGGATGTTCCAGGGCGCGGCGGTGGTCCCGGTCACGGTGGCCAGCAGGCGCGCCTGGGTCGCCGCGTCCTCCCAGAGGACGGTCCCGGCCACGCTGGTCGCCGCCTGGGAGTGCTGGCGGCTTTCCAAGTGGATGTTGATGCTGAGGGCCTGCGCGCCGATGGCGCCCGCGTCGCGCGGGGTGAAGGTCATGGCCCAGGCCAGGTCGCGCTGCGAGGTGCCCGCCGCGTCGTCGGGAATCTCGGGCTGCGGGACGTAGGCCAGCACGAAGTCGTACACGAGGGCGGGCATCTCCGCGGGCTCCTCCCCCACGGTGAACGAGCCGCCGGCTTCCGGCTCCGCCTCCGGCACGAAGCTCAGCGTGCCGCTGAAGCTGTAGCCCTGCCCGTCGGGGGCGGGCCCGCCGTAGACCAGCAGCGTCATGAGCCTGCCGGACGCGTTGGCGGGGTTCTGGGGAACGTATTCCACGACAAGGCCGGTCTCGCCCCCGCCGCTGGTCGCGTCGTAGGAGTAGGTGAGGCGGCTGATGCCCCTCGCGCCGCCCATGGGCAGCGTGAGGCGGGTCTGCAGGACCGCGCCCTGCGCGCCCATGAACCGCTCGAAGACCAGGTCGCCGGTGAGCGGCAGCGCGTCCAGGGACTGGCTCAGGCCGCCCAGCATCGCGGGCTGCAGGTAGGCGGCAGCCTGCCCGGCGGTCATCTCGCGCGCCAGCAGCGCCAGCAGCTCGGGGTCTGCGTACATCTCGCCCAGCAGGACCTTGATTTGCTCCCGCACCGCCTGCGCGGGCACGGTGGCCACGACGCGGGTCTGCAGCGTGGCGTCCGGCGCCCGCAGCGTCTCGGTGGTGGCGAACCCCTGCAGCCACAGCGACAGGCGCATCGCGTAGGCGTCCAGCCTGGCGTTCGCCTCCGCCTGCCAGGAGGACTCGGCGGTGACGAAGTTGAGCAGCACGGTCTCGATCGGCGGCCACACAGGGTCCTGCCCCGTGAAGAGCGCCATCAGTGCGCCCCCCTGCAGCGCGTCCACGTACTGCGCGCCCGGCAGCAGCGAGGTGGTCAGCTCCTCGAACGCCCGGTCCCGCGCGTACCG
>DATHTQ010000094.1:0-6280 GCA_035463055.1 Candidatus Limnocylindria bacterium | reverse complement strand
GAAGCCGTTCCAGAGGAATTTGCCGTCCTCGCCTTTGCGGAACCAGTTGACCGAAAAGATGCGCGGCGGTTCGGGGATCGAGCGACCGAAATCGAGCCAGTGCGAGAAATAATCGCCCATGTGATAGCCGGCGAACGGAAGCATCGCGAACGGGTCGCGCCGCACCTGGCCGATGCTGTCGCTGATGACGGCGGCGGTGATCTCCGAGCCCATGACGGCGCCCATGAACACCCCGTGCCGCCAGGAGCGGCCCTCGTGCACCAGCGGCACCACGCCGGGCCGCCTGCCGCCCAGCAGGATGGCGCTGACCGGCACGCCCTCCCCGTCCTGCCACTCCGGGGCGATGCTGGGGCACTGCCCCGCGGCCGCCGTGAAGCGCGCGTTGGGGTGCGCCGCGGGGCCGCGGCTCGCGGGGGTCCAGTCGCGCCCCTGCCAGTCGATGAGGTGGTCCGGGGCGGGGGTGCCGATGCCCTCCCACCACACGTCGCCGTCGTCGGTCAGCGCGACGTTGGTGAAGATGGTGTCGCGCGCGATGGTCGCCATCGCGTTGGGATTGGAGGCCATGGAGGTGCCGGGCGCCACACCGAAGAACCCCGCCTCCGGGTTCAGCGCGCGCATCGTGCCGTCCGGGCCGCGGCGCAGCCACGCGATGTCGTCGCCCAGCGTGCGCACCTCCCACCCCGGCAGGGCGGGCACCAGCATCGCGAGGTTGGTCTTGCCGCACGCGCTGGGGAACGCAGCGGTGACGTACATCTTTTTTCCCTCGGGACTTTGCAGGCTCAGGATGAGCATGTGCTCCGCCTGCCAGCCCTCCTCCCGCGCCTTGACGGACGCGATGCGCAGCGCCAGGCACTTCTTGCCCAGCAGCGCGTTGCCCCCGTACCCGGAGCCGAAGGACCAGATGGACTTGTCGTCCTGGAAATGGGCAATGTACTTCCTGTCCATCGGGGCGCAGGGCCAGGGCGCGTCCTCCTGCCCGGGCAGCAGCGGCGCGCCCACGGAGTGCAGGCAGGGGATGAAGTCCCCGTCCTCGCCCAGGGCCTCCAGCGCGGGCGCGCCCATGTGCGTCATCAGGCGCATGCTGGCCGCGACGTAGGGGCTGTCGGTGATTTCCACGCCGATGACCGAGAACGGCGAGCCGACGGGGCCCATGGAGAACGGGATGACGTACATCGTCCGCCCGCGCAAGCAGCCGTCGAACAGGCCGCGCAATGTGCCCCGCAGTTCGTCCGGGTCCGCCCAGTTGTTGGAGGGGCCCGCCTCGTCCCTTGTGCGGGCGGCGATGAACGTGCGCCCCTCGACGCGCGCCACGTCGCCGGGGTCGGTGCGGAACAGCCAGCTGCCCGGCCGCTTGGCCGGGTTCAGCCGGACGGCCATGCCGCTGTCCGCCATCATCGCCATCAGGCCTTCGTATTCCGCCCGCGTGCCGTCGCACCATGCCACCCGGTCCGGGCGGCACATCGCTTCCGTCTCTCCCACCCACGCGAGCAGCCTTGCGTTGTTCGTCATCCTATCTCCCGCCGCGTCCGGCCGTTCCCAAAAGGCGCAGGGGCGGCGCATGCCCCCCCGTCGCCATGAGTGTACAAACCGGGGGGCCTGGTGTCAATCCGGGCGGCGCGCCCCTTGTTGGCGGGTGGCGCGTATGATATAAAAAACTATTCGCACCAGGAGGATGGCAGCATGGATTACCGCGTGGCGCACCGCATGACCGTGGCCCGGGGCTCGATCATCAGGGACCTGCTCAAATTGGCGGGCGAGCCCGGCATGATCTCGCTTGGCGGGGGAAGCCCCGACCCCGTCGCCTTTCCCGCCGCGGACATCGCGCGCATCTGCCACGAGGCGCTGACCGCGCAGTCGGCGAAGATGCTGCAGTACGGCATCTCGGAGGGCTACCCGGCGCTGCGCGAGACGATGCGCAAGCGTCTGGGCGAGCGCAACGGCATGGACTTCTCGCGCAACGACGTGCTCATCCTCTCCGGCGGGCAGCAGTGCGCCGACCTGTGCGCCAAGGTCTTCGTCAACGAGGGCGACACCGTCGTCGTGGAGGGGCCGTCGTTCGTGGGCTGCATGAACGCCTTCCGCGCCTACGCCGCGAACCTCACGGCCGTCCCGCTCCAGGAGGACGGGGTGGACCTCGCCGCGCTGGAGGAGGCGTTCAGGCAGCCGCGCGTGAGCCTGTTCTACACCATCCCCGCGTTCCAGAACCCCACCGGCATCACGACCTCGCTGGAAAAGCGGAAGGCCGTTTATGCCCTGGCGCAGAAGTACGACGTCATGATCCTTGAGGACAACCCCTACGGCGAGCTGCGCTTCGAGGGGGAGACGGTCCCGGACTACAAGTCCTTCGACGTTGACGGCCGCGTGGTCTACGCGAGCAGCTTCTCCAAGACCCTGACCCCCGGCCTGCGCGTCGGGTACATCGTGTTCGACAAGGCGCTGCTGGAGAAGTTCAAGATCGCCAAGCAGGGCACCGACGTCCACTCCAGCACCATCTACCAGCATTTCGTCAACGAGTACCTCAACCACTGCGACTACGACGGCCACATCGGGGAGATCTGCGCGCTGTACCGCGAGAAGCGCGACCTCATGCAGGAGGAGATCAAAAAGCATTTCCACCCGGCCGTGACGGTCACCCGGCCGGAGGGCGGGTTCTTCATCATGGCGTCCTTCCCCGAGGGGGTGGACACCGCGGGCTTCGTGCAGGAGGCCATCCGCCGCAAGGTCATCGTCGTGCCCGGCAGCGCCTTCCGCGTGAACCCGGACCTCCCCGACAACACCATGCGCCTCAACTTCTCCCTGCCCTCGCGCGAGCATATCGTCCGCGGCATCGGGATTTTGGGCGAGCTCACGCACGAGGAGATGGCGAAGCGGGGGATGTAAAATTTCTTTCCATGTCGGCAAGCGGAAGCGGCGGGGCACATGCCCCGCCGCTCGCTGTATGCCGTAGCCGGACGCTTACTGGTTGATGCTGTTGTTGAGCTCCACCGCGTCGTTGATCCACCCGTAGAACAGCCCCTCGGAAACCACCTTCGCGACGATCTCGTTGAGCGTTGCAACGAGTTCCTCGTCGCCCAGGGGCACGGCCATGGCGATGCCGCTGGAGGTGTAGTCGAAATTGCTCTCGGAAGTCGTCAGGTCGGGGTAGTTGGCCATGTACTGGTCGGCCACGACGCTGGCCAGCGCGATGCCGTCCACTTTCTTGGTAAGGACCATCATGACGCCGTCGGGGATCAGCGTGATCAGCTCGATCTCGCTGTCGGGCAGCTGCTCGGTGACCAGCGTCTGCTGCAGGGTGCCGTTCTGCGCGGCGACCTTCTTGCCCGCGAAGTCCTCCAGGGTCTTCAGCGTGTCCGCGTTGTCCTTGTGGATGAGGATCTGCTGGACGGTTTCGTTATAGTAGATGTCGGTGAAGGCCATGCTGGACATGCGCTCCGGCGTCGGGTCCATGCCGGCGATGGCGACGTCGATGGCGCCGCCCGCCACCGCGGCCAGCACCGCGTCGAACTGGAGCTGCTCGATGACGAGCTCCACGCCGAGCTGCTCCGCGATGTACTTGGCCAGCTCGATGTCCGCGCCAACGGGGTTGCCCTGGAGGTCCAGGAACTCATAGGGGGCGTAGTCGGGCGACGTGCCGACGACGAGCTTGCCGGAGGCCTTGATGGCGTCCAGGCGCGCGCCCGCCAGGGCCGTGACGGAAAGGGTGAGAACGAGCAGGGCGGCCATCAGGCCCGCGAGCAGCTTCTTCATGGGACATCCTCCTCAGAATCGTGATGGATGCATCTTACCCCCGCAATGGATGCAAGTCAATACAGATATCGTGAGAATATATGCATGAGTGGATATGGACCAGCAAGTGGAATCGTTGAAAAATCATTGCCTATACTAAATATATGCACGAAGTTCCGTTTTATGGTCGGGTTGAAGTATGCATAAATACAGAATAAAAACAATCTACTTCACCAAAGGTCTTCCATCCGCTGACATGGAAGTACGATAATGAAGCGGCGGCGCGGTGCGCCCTTGGCACGGCCGCGGCCCATGCCCGGCGCGTGCGTGCCGGCCGCCATCCAGGAAATGAACGTATGCCCCCAGGGACGCGCCCCGCGCGCCCGGAAAGGAACGCCATGCCCCAGACCAGCGAGCGGACCGGGAGGTTCACCGAGTCGGTCATCCGCCACATGACGCGCGTGAGCGAGCGCTTCGGCGCCATCAACCTCTCCCAGGGGTTCCCGGACTTCGACCCCCCGGCGGAACTGACCGCCGCGCTGGAGAAGGCCGCCCGCGAGGGCCCGCACCAGTACGAGATCACCTACGGCGCCACCGCGTTCCGCCAGGCATTGTGCGACAAGCAGGGCAGGGCCCTGGGCAGGCCGGTGGACCCGGAGACCGAGGTGGTGGTCACCTGCGGCGCGACGGAGGCGATGGTCTGCACGATGCTCGCGGTCGTCAACCCCGGGGACAAGGTGGGCATCTTCTCGCCGTTCTATGAGAACTACGGCGCGGACGCCATCATCGCGGGGGCGGAGTCGGTGTTCATCCCCCTGGTCCCCCCCGCGTGGGACGTGGACTGGGCCGCGCTGGAGGCGGCGTTCCAGGCGGGCATCCGGGCGCTGGTGGTCTGCAACCCCTCCAACCCCTGCGGCAAGGTGTTCACGCGGGAGGAGCTCACGCGCATAGGCGACCTGGCCCGCAGGCACAATGCCTGGGTCATCACCGACGAGGTGTACGAACACATCGTCTACCCACCCATGGGGCACGTGCGCATGGCCTCGCTCCCGGGCATGTGGGACCATACCCTGACGGTGGGCTCGCTTTCGAAGACCTACTCCATCACCGGGTGGCGCCTGGGGTGGATGGTGGGGCCCGCGTTTGCGGTGGAGGCGGCGCGCAAGGTGCACGACTTCCTTACCGTCGGCGCGGCGGCGCCGCTGCAGGCGGCCGCGCTGCCGGGGCTTCGCGCGGGGGACGAATATTACCGGGGGCTGCAGGAGCTGTACGGAGAAAAGCGCGCCCTGTTCCACGAGGGGCTGCTGGAGGCCGGCATCCCGCACGGCGTGCCCCAGGGGGCGTACTACGTGCTGTGCGACGTCGGGCCGTTCCTGTCGCTGCCGCGCTTCGCGGGGTTCTCGGACCTGAAGTTCTGCGAGTGGATGGCCGAGCACGTCGGCGTGGCCGCGGTGCCGGGCAGCAGCTTCTTCCCGCAGGAGGGGAGCACGCTCATCCGCCTGCACTTCGCCCGCAGCGAGGCGAGCCTGCGCGAGGCGCTGGGGCGCCTGAAGAAGATGGGGGACATGTGAGCGCGGCGTGGTCCTTCCGCCTCCCGGCGCTCCCCCGGTTCACGATGGGGCCGCGGGCGTATGAGGGCGTCCCCGACGTCCTGCGCCCCCTGGGCAACCGCTTCCTGCTGTACGGCGGGGAACGTGCGCTGGGGGCCGGGCTGGGCGCGCTGGAAGCCGCGCTGTACGGGAAGGGGTTCGCGCTCATCGCCCTCACCCACCGGGGCGAGTGCACCCGCGCGCAGGCGCATGAACTCGCGGAGGAGGCGGGCCGCCTGGGCGTCCGCGCCATCCTGGGCATGGGCGGCGGGCGCGCCATCGACGTGGCCAAGGCGGCGGCGCACTTCGCGGGGCTGCCCTGCGTCACTTTCCCCACCATCCCCGCGACCTGCGCCGCGGTGACGGCCTTGAGCGTCATGCACGACCCGGGCCAGGACCCTGGGGACGCGATGCTGTTCCTCCCCGGCCCGCCGCTGCACGCGTTCCTGGATACCGGCATCTGCGCGGCATCCCCCGCGATGTACCTGCGCGCGGGCATCGGCGACAGCGTCGCCAAGCAGGCGGAGTCCTCCTGGAAGGCCGGGTGCGGGGACCTCACCTACGCCGACCGGCTGGGGCTGGCCGTCGCGCGCACGGGATACGACACGCTGCTGGAGGCCGGCCCCCAAGCCATGCGGGACGCGGAGCAGGGGCTGGACACCGATGCGTACCGCCTCGCCTGCCAGTGCTGCGTGCTGGGCACCGGCCTGGTCAGCCTGCTGGTGCGCGAGGCGCTCAACGGCGGCGTCGCGCATTCGCTCTATTACGCGCTCATGGGCCTCCCGGCGCTTGACAAGTATTTGCACGGGGAGATCGTCGCCTGGGGAAGCGTCCCGCAGCTGCTGCTGGCGGGCGAGCGGGAGGAGGCCCTGCGCCTGGCGGGGTTCCTTGACACCATCGGCATCCCCTCCACGCTGGGCGCGATGGGCGTCCTCCCGGGCGACCCCGCCTTCGCAGCGCTGCTA
>DATHTQ010000093.1:0-4109 GCA_035463055.1 Candidatus Limnocylindria bacterium | reverse complement strand
TGCGAGGACTGGCGCGCGTTCTGCCTGTTCAACCCCGTGCAGCACCTGATGGGCCGCCCCAACGACGGCGACGTCATCGTGGACATCAACGACAACTACAGGACCGAAGCCTACGTCATCCAGCCCTACGCGAAGCACTACTACAAGAAGCTCAACGAGATGTTCCACAAGGGGCTCATCCCCCAGGACACCTTCGTCATGAACTACGACCAGTACCTCGCCCGCCTCTCCAGCGGAACGGTGGTCGGCATGTTCGACCAGGCGTGGGACTTCAACAACGCGACCGACGCCCTCAAGGCCGCCGAGATGTGGGACAGCACCTACCAGGGCCTGCCCATCGTCTACACCCCCGAGCAGGCCGGCTTCGAGGTCGAGGAGCACTACCTCAACGGCAACGTCATCAACGTCAACCGCGGCTTCGGCATCAGCGTCAACGCCGAGGACCCGGAGCGCCTGGTGCAGTTCTTCGAGGCCATGCTCAGCGACGAGTGGCAGAAGGTCGTCTGGTGGGGCTTCGAGGGCGAGGACTACTACGTCGAGAACGGCCGCCTGCTGCGCACCTGGGACCAGATCCAGAACGCCGCCAACATGGTGTGGAGGAACAGGAACAGCTCCTACACCCTGACCAACTCCATGCCCAAGAAGCAGGGCGAGATGGACGACGGCAACAAGTGGGATCCGCTGGTACAGCCCGAGAACTACTTCCTGATGATGAACGACTACGACAAGGCGTTCCTCGCGGCGTACAACATGCAGCGCCCGCTGGACTTCTTCAACGACCCGATCCCGCTGGCCCCCTACGGCGAGGCCTGGCAGATCGACGTGACCGTGGACCAGGACGCCAACGACGCGAAGGCCGCGTTCCAGGACACCCAGCGCAAGCTGCTGCCGCAGATCATCATGGCCAGCCCGGACGAGTTCGACGCCAAGTGGGACGAGTTCGTGGCCGCGGTCGAGGCGATCCCGGTCAGCGACTTCGTGGACTTCATGCAGGAGTCCATCCTCAAGCTGGTCGAGCGGAACACCGGCAACTGAACCTGATGCCTGCGGGCGGCGGGGGGCAGCACCCCCGCCGCCCATTCTGTCCAAACCGGCGGGTTTCACCCCATAACGGGTCGCGCCGGGGGGCGTCCCCGCCGCCGGTGTCCAACAAATGCCCGAAGTCTGTTATGATGGCGGGGGACGGCCGCAGGACAGGCCAGCCGCCCGCGCACCAATCCAAGCGAGGAGCCGCCCTTGAGAAGCGAGAAAGCCGCACTCCGGCCCGCCGTCCCGGCCATTCAGGCCAGGGAGGGGAAATCCTTTTGGGAAAGGCTGTGGCAGCAGCGCCAGCTCGCCCTGATGAGCGTGCCGATGTTCCTGTACATCCTGCTGTTCAACTATTTCCCGCTCTGGGGCTGGGTCACGGCGTTCATGAACTACAAGCCGCAGCTCCCGCTGCTCCAGAACGAGTGGGTGGGGCTGGAGAACTTCCGCTGGCTGTTCTCCCGGCCGGAGTTCATCGGCGCCATCCGCAACACGTTCGCGATGGCCGGCATCAACCTGGTGTTCGGCTTCACGTTCCCGGTGCTGCTCGCGCTGTTCCTGCGCGAGATCCGCAGCCTGCGGTTCAAGCGCACGGTGCAGACCGTCACCTACCTCCCGCACTTCCTGAGCTGGGTCATCGTCGTGGGCATCGCCCAGACCATGCTGTCCAGCACCGGCGCCGTCAACCAGCTGCTGCTCTCCCTGGGGGTGGTCAACCGCCCGGTGTTCTTCCTGGGCGAGGGGCGGTATTTCTGGTGGATGGTGGGCTTCATCAACGTGTGGAAGGAAATGGGGTGGAACTCCATCATCTACCTGGCCGCCATGACCGCCATCGACCCGGGCCTGTACGAGGCGGCGGAGATGGACGGCGCGGGCCGCTTCCGCAAGATGGTGCACATCTCGCTGCCGGGCATCCGCAGCACGTTCATGGTGCTGCTCATCATGAACATCGGGTACCTGATGGAGGCGGGGTTCGAGATCCAGTACCTCATGGGGCAGAACGTCGTGATGGACTGGTCGCAGACCATCGACATCTTCGCGCTCAAGTACGGCATCACCAAGGGCCAGTACAGCCGCGGCGTCGCCGCCGGCATCTTCAAGAGCTTCGTCGCCATCGCGCTGATGACCACCGCGAACTTCACCGCCAAGCGCCTGGGCGAGGACACGCTGCTGTGACGCGGAAAACGACGGGCGCGGCGGCGCGCAGGGGAGGGCAGGGATGACGGGCACCACGCTGGCCGGAAGGAAGGGCCGCGGGCCGCGCGCCCGCTCGGCGTTCCCGGCGCTCAACGCGCTGGGGATGGCGCTGCTCATGTTCGTCACGCTCTACCCCGTGCTCAACACCGTCGCCATCTCCCTCAACGACGGGACCGACGCCATCCGCGGGGGCATCGGCCTTTTGCCCCGCGTGTTCAGCATCAAGAGCTACGAGACGATCTTCGCCGACGAGATCATCTACAACGCGTTCTTCATCACCATCGCGCGCACGGCCATCCAGACGGTGCTCAACGTCGTGCTCACCGCGATGCTGTCCTTCGCGCTGAGCAGGCGGGAGTACGTGCTGCGCCGGCTCATCACGACGGCGATGGTCGTCACGATGTACGTCAACGCAGGGCTCATCCCCAACTACCTGCTCATCCAGCGCACGCTGGGGCTGGGCAGGACTTTCTGGGTGTACATCGTCCCAACGATGTTCTCGTGCTTCAACATGATCGTCATGCGCACCTACATCCTGGGGCTGCCGGAGGCGCTGGTCGAGTCCGGGCGCATCGACGGGGCGGGCGACTTCTACCTGTTCTGGCGCATCATCTTCCCGCTGATGCTGCCGGTGGCGGCGACGGTCGCGCTGTTCGTGGCCGTCGGCGCCTGGAACAGCTGGTTCGACACGCACCTGTACAACGCGGGCAAGGTGCGCCTGCACACGCTGCAGTACCTGCTCAAGATGAAGCTCGCCACCACGACCAACAGCGCCAACGCCGCCATGACCACCGCCGACGCGGCGTCCAGCACCACGCTGACCACGCCCGTCACCATCCGCGCCGCCATCACCGTGGTGTCCGCGGCGCCCATCATGGCCATCTACCCGTTCCTGCAGCGCTACTTCGTCGTCGGCCTCAGCGTGGGCAGCATCAAGGGATAGCAAACGGGGGCGGGCCGGGCGGCCCGCCTTTTTATGTGCCCGCCGGGCCGCAAGGAAGGGGGTCCCCCGTGCAAAGGCCGGACATCATCCTGGACACCGTCACGATAGACTGCCTGGAGAAGGACGTCCCCGCGCTGATGGACTTCTACGAACGGCTGACCGGGTTCCACAGGGACCCCGCCGGCGGCGACGAGGTGCCGACGCTGCTGGGGAAGGGCATCGCGATCTCGTTCTTCCCGGTCAACCACTATTACCCGCCGACGTTCCCCTCCCCCGCCGTGGGGCGGCAGATGCACCTGGACTTCTACGTGACCGACCTGCCCGCGGCCGTCGCGTACGCGCTGTCCATCGGGGCCAGGGAGTCGCCGAGGCAGTTCCACGACTCGTACCGCATCCTGTTCGACCCGGCGGGCCACCCGTTCTGCCTGACGCTCAACGGCCCCGCCGGCGGGGGCTGAAGCCCGCCGCGCTTGTCACCCGCGGCCGGATTCCGGCCCCCGGGCGCATCAAACCGCGGGCCCGCGTTGCACTTCGGTTGTTTTCGCGGGCGCGATGGGGTATACTTTGTGCGGCGGACCCAAGTACATAAGGAGAGTGAACCATGAAGAAATGGCTTGCCACGCTGCTCACCCTGGCGATGTTCCTGTCCCTGGCCTCCGGCCTTGCCGAGGCCAACAGGTACGCCGTGACCGAGCCCATCACCATCCAGTTCTGGCACACGCACGAAGAGCGTTTCGCCGAGAACCTGCAGTACATGTTTGACGAGTTCAAGAAGGTGCAGCCCCTCATCACCGTCGAGCCGGTCTACATCGGCTCCTACGCGGACATGAACGAGCGGCTCATCTCCGCCATCGCCGCGGGCGACGTGCCCGCCATCGCGACCTCCAACACCTCCTACCCCGCCGCCTACGGCGAGAGCGGCATCCTCGAGGTGCTGGACCCC
>DATHTQ010000092.1:0-6109 GCA_035463055.1 Candidatus Limnocylindria bacterium | reverse complement strand
CCCCATGAAACACATCCGCTTGGCTGCCAAGCTGCTTTGCCTGTCGATGGCGCTGGTCCCCGTATTCGTCGCCTCGGGTGAAATCCTCCTGGTGGCCACCGTGACCGCCGGGGAGGAAATCGCAGTCCTCGCACCGCACGGCGGAGAGCTGGAGCCCTTCACCATAAAGGTTGGCGATTCGGTGGAAGCCGGGGACACGCTCTTCCGTATCACGCCGAAAGCCGTCTACGCCGACGTGGACGGCACCGTGGCCGCCGTGCACGCCGCGGACGGGCAAAGCGCGACGGGGGCGGTCAGCCGCTTCGGCGCGGTGCTGCAGATCGAGCACGAGCACCGCTACGAGCTCCTCCTTTCCACATCCTCCGGCTACAACAGCGCGGACAACCGCGACCTGTGGGTGGGCACGCCCGTGTTCCTGCGCGCGGTGAACGGGAGGCGGTTCGGCCTGGGCAGCATCACGGAAGTGAACGGGAACCGCTTCAAGGTGGCCATCGAGGACGGCGACCTCGCCTTCGACGAGGAGGTGCGCGTGTTCCGCACCGAGGACTACGCGGCGACAGCCCTCCTCGGGAGGGCGAAGCCCTCGTCCGTCCCGGCGTACCGGGTCGGCGTTTCGGGAACCATCGTTTCCATGAACGTGAGGCGGGGCGACGCGGTGCGCCAGGGCGACCTCCTGTTCACCTACGTGACGGATTCCCTGTCCCCCGCCCAGCGCGCGCAGGCGGGCAGGGTGGCGGCGGCGGAGCCCCTGGTCATCAGCGGCGTATCCGCCATGCCCGGGGCCGCCGTGCAGCAGGGCCAGGCGCTGGCGAGGGGATACCGTCCCGACTCGATGCAGCTCACCGCGCAGGCCGGCGAAAGGGACATCCTGGCCCTCCTTCCCGGGACCGAGGCGAGCGTCTATTTCGAGGAACTGGGCCTGGGCCCGATTCCCGCCAGGGTTTCCGGCGCCGCCGCCCTCAGCGCGGGCGTGGACCCGGTGGATTCGCTCGCCCGCTACAGCGTGACGTTCGACTTCGAGGCGCCCCCGGGCGTGCTGTTCGGCATGCACGCCACTGTCCAGGTGCACTGACGGCTGGGACCACATGGAAACACTCGGACAATATTGCCCGGCCATAATCTTTGCAGCCTACCTTCGGCGTCCTTTTTCGTTGCTGGGCCCATCCTTGCATCATAAAAATCCCGCGCGATGGCACGGGATTTATCGGGTATGCATGAGGTGACAGACGATATCATCGGAGCGTTTTCGCGCTTAAAACAAAGAATGCGAATGCGGCCATGCGGGCAACCTGGGTTTACACTTGAATTCCCGGTAGGTAAGGGTACGTCTTATTTCTTGGGCTGCGGTTTGGTGTCGGCCTTCTTCGCCGGCTCAGGCGTCTTCATAGGGGCAGCCTTGGGGGTCTCCTTCGCCTTGTTCGCAGCCGCCTGGGGCGCCTTTTTCTCTTTCATTGCCCGCTCTCCTTTCACGTGGTGTACATCTGCATATACCGCATGGCTGCTGCCTGGAGTATATCCCCGCCATGCGCGGAGTCAATAGCGCTGGCACAAATTTTGTTTGGATGCGACGCGCGTTACGCCGCGCGGCAGCTGCCCCGCTGCTTGAAATGGTTAGGTGCCGTATGCGGTTGCCGGGATTTGAAATCCCGCCACGCGTTTGCTACGATGTATGTGAAAGTGATGTCATGCGCCGCGTCCGGCGGGCTCCCGCCCATGCCGGATGCGATGATCACCGCTGAGGAGGGACAGGATGCCGAGGCTGGCGTTTGACGAGGTCCGGGGCGAGCTGCTGCGTGTCTTGCTATCCCGGAAATGCCCCGCGGACAATGCGGAAAAAGTCGCATATGAAATCGCGCGCAACTCGCTGGAGGGCGTGTACACCCACGGCGTCAACCGGTTCCCCCGCCTGGTCCGGAACATCGACGACGGGCTGGTGAACATGGACGCGTCGCCCGTAAAGGTCAACGGGTTCGGCGCCATCGAGAACCACGACGGCGGGCTGGGGCTGGGCATCGTCAACGCGTCCTTCGCGATGGGCCGCGCCATGGAACTGGCCCGGGAGCACGGCATCGGCCTGGTCGCGCTGCGCAACACCAACCACTGGCTGCGCGCCGCGACCTACGGCTACCAGGCCTGCGACGGGGGCATGGCGGCCCTTTGCTTCAGCAACACGATGCCCAACATGCCCACCTGGGGCGCGCTGGACGCGCGCATCGGTAACAACCCGCTTTGCCTGGCCTTCCCCCACCCCAGGGGCGCGGTCGTCGTGGACATGGCGATGTCGCAGTTCTCCTACGGCGCGCTGGAAAGCGCCAGGCTTGCGGGAAGGATGATGCCGTACGACGCGGGCTTCGACACGAAGGGCGAGCTGACGAGGGACCCGAGCGAAGTCATCCGGAGCAAGCGCATCCTGCCCGCCGGGTACTGGAAGGGCGCGGGCCTTTCCGTCCTGCTGGACGTGTTCGCGGGGTGCCTGTCGCTGGGGAACACCGTTTCAGCCATCGGCAGGCATCCGGGCGACGAGCACGGGATGTCCCAGGTGTTCATCGCGGTCCACTTCAGCGCCATCGCCCCCGCGGAGGACGTGAACCGCATTTTGGATGATGCCCTCGCCGACCTGGCGCAGTCCGCCCCCGATGGTCGCGGCGGCCGCATCGCCTGGCCGGGGCAGCGTGCGCTTCAGACGCGGGAGGACAACCTGAAGAACGGCATCCCGGTGGACGAGCGCGTGTGGGCCACGATCCAGGCGCTGTAGCGGCAGGGTAGGGCCTTGCAAGGCGGAATGAATAGAATTGCAAACAGCGAAAAAGCCCCCCGTGAGGGGGCTTCGCATATCAGCAGCCGTACCGCTTATTCGGGCTTCTTCTCCAGCTTGATGGGGATGTTGCCCAGGTAGTTGAGCTTGAAGCCGTTCTTCCTGTACTCCTCATAGTCGAACGCTTCCATCTCGTCCACCGAGAGCTTGTGGAACTCGTAAAAGTTGGGCCACCACTCATACCCCGTGCCCAGGTCCGCGCTGAGGTAGGCGTCGGCGATGTCGCAGCCCATCTGCGGGGCGACGTAGAACGCGCCCATCGCCAGCACGTTGACGCCGTTGCCGGTGATGGCCCTGCGGGCTGCCGGCACGCTCTCGACCACCCCGGCGTGTACGTGGGGGCACTTCGACGCGGCGATGTGGATGCCCATGCCCGTGCCGCAGAACAGCAGCGCGCGCTCGAACTCGCCCTCGGAGATCTTCGCGCCCACGCGCAGGCCGACACGGTGGAACATGTTCTCCGGGTCGTCCACGGACAGGTCGGTGACGCCCAGGTCCGTGATCGTCCAGCCCTTCTCCCGCAGGTGCTGGCACACCGCCTCCTTGAGCGGGTATCCGGCGAAATCCGCGCCGACGAGGATTTGCTTGTCCTTCACCGTTTTCATGGCAAACATCCTTTCCGTTTCTTCGGTATGCGGCTTGCGCTTCCCAGGCCGCGTCTTTACACGGCCATTGTAGCAGTATCGCTCCCGGCGGACAATGCCTGCCACCAGCTTCCATCCCTGCGCATAACCTTGCGCATGTAGTGCATATATCTCCGGTAAATGCATGATTCCTTATCATTTTGGTGGGTTGAACGCCTCCGGTCCAACTGGTAGAATGCGGCCGGTGGCCCCGATATGGCCAAGGCAAACAAATGAATAGGCAGGAGGAAAAGATGATGGCCCGGAAAACTGTAAGCGTCCTGTTGGCAGCCGTGCTCGTCATGGCGCTGGCCGCGCCGGCCCTCGCGTGCACGACGTTCGGCGTCGGCCGCAACGCGTCGGCGGACGGCTCGGTCCTGGTCTCCCACACGTGCGACGGCTGGTACGACCACCGCATCCAGATCGTGCCCGGCGCGGAGTATGCCCCCGGCACGATGATGGACGTCTACGTGGACTACTGCCTGGGCACCCGCCCGGACAAGCCCCTCACCAAGACGGGCGAGATCCCGCAGGCAGAAAAGACCAACACCTATTTCCATATCGGCTACCCGTTCATGAACGACAAGCAGGTCATGATGGGCGAGTTCACCTGGAGCGGCCGCGAGGAAGTCTACTCCCCCGCCGGCTGGCTGTACATCGCCAACCTCGAGGTGCTGGGCCTGCAGCGCGCCTCCACCGCGCGTGAGGCCGTGAAGGTCATGGGCGAGCTGGCCGAGAAGTACGGCTACGGCGACGGCGGCGAGACGCTGGTCGTCGGCGACAAGACCGAGTGCTGGATCTTCGAGGTTTGCGGCGGCGGCGCGCTCTGGGCGCCCGGCAGCGAGGCCCCCGGCGCCCACTGGGCGGCCCAGCGCGTCCCGGACGACGAGGTGTTCGTCGGCGCCAACCGCGCCCGCATCACCGAGATCGACTTCGACGACAGCGAAAACTTCCTCTACTCCACCGACATCACCGTCCTTCCCGAGCAGATGGGCTGGTGGAAGGCCGGCGAGCCGTTCAACTTCGCCGACATCTTCAACCCCGAGCCCTACGGCGCCCCCTTCTACCAGAGCCGCCGCGAATGGCGCGGGTTCAGCCTCCTGGCCCCGTCCCAGGAGTTCCCCGTCCTGGACGAGTACGGCAAGTACCCCTTCTCCATCAAGCCCGACGAGAAGGTCACCGTCAAGGACATCATGGACATCTACAGCGACCACCTCGAAGGAACGGAGTACGACCTGACCGCGGACGCGGCGGCCGGCCCGTTCGGCAACCCCAACCGCTGGCCGGTCGCAGGCAACCAGAAGCCCGCCGGCCGCGAGGGGCAGGACTGGGAGCGCGCCATCGCCATGTTCCGCTGCTCCTACAGCTTCGTATCCCAGAGCCGCGAGTGGCTGCCCGACCCGGTGGGCGGCGTGCTGTGGTTCGGCCAGGACGCGCCGGACACCACCGTCTACGTGCCCATCTACTGCGGCGTGACCGAGCTGCCCAAGCCCTGGACGACGGGCGACAGGCATGTGTTCGACCCGCAGTCCGCGTGGTGGGCCTTCAACCTGGTCAACAACTACGCGCAGCTGCGCTGGAACGCCATGTACCCCGAGATCCGCGCCAAGAAGGCCAGCTTCGAGAACGTGTTCTTCGCCGAGCAGGCCGCCCTGGAGGCTGAGGCCGTCCGCCTGTTCAACGAGGACCCGGCCCAGGCCGTCGCCTTCCTGACCGGCAAGACCAGCATCAACCTCAACGCGGTCGAGAAGGGCTGGTGGGACTTCGCCTGGCACCTCATCGGCAAGTACTATGACGGCGGCATGATCAACCCCAACGGCTCGATGGGCCGCCCGGGCTATCCGAAGGAATACCTCGAGAGCGTCGACTTCGGCGGCACGGCGGTCCGTGACCTCGAGACCATCAAGAAGTAAACCGGCATCCGTATCGCAGGCCCGCGGCGCAGTCGCGCCGCGGGCCTGCGCCGGACGCGGACCAAGGGGAGTATCGGCATGAAAAAGTGGATCCTGGCATTCCTTATCCTCACGCTCGCGGCGTCCGCGGGCGCGACGTGCGCGGTGGACGAAGCGGTATGGGAAGCCCCTGTATTCGAGGCGCCCTTCATCGTGACCACCTGCGGGCAGAGCCCGGGCGCCGTCATGTTCAGCATGGCCGCCATGCAGGCCGGCGTGAAGGCCTCCTACAACAACGCCCTCACCGCCAATGACCTCAAGCCGGAGGAGTTCAGGACGCTGGTCGTGACCACCGGCACCAGCATGAAGGGCATGGGCGCCGCCGGGACCGACGTCAACGCCGAGATCGCGCGCTGCCTGGACATCATCAAGGCCGCGAAGGCCGCGGGGATGACCGTCGTGGGCGCGCACATCGAGGGCATGGCGCGCAGGACCGACTCCTCTGACGCGGCGTCCATCGACGCCGTGATGAAGGAAGCGGACATCATCCTCATCGTGGCGGACAGCGACAGCGACGGGTTCTTCACCAAGTATGCGGCCGACAGCAACAAGCCGATGGTCGTCGTGAAGAACGCGCTGGAAATCGGCCCGCGGCTCCTGGGCGTCCCAAAGTGAGGCGCAGCCCTGCCTGACCCTGGCGCTTGCGAACGTGCCTCCGGGGGCGCCCCCCGCTCCCGGAGGGGATAGGTGAGCCCGTTATGACGATGTTCTCCCATTCC
>DATHTQ010000091.1:0-7326 GCA_035463055.1 Candidatus Limnocylindria bacterium | reverse complement strand
GGCCGAGGTGGGCTTCGTGACCAGCGAGTCCTTCTTCGCCGACAGGTTCCCCGGCAAGCCCTGGGACAGCCTGCTCATCATCGGCGGCGGCGCCACCGCGTGCGAAATGGCCCACGTCTTCTCCGCCTTCGGGACGAAGGTGACGGTGGCCGTGCGCAGCGAGACCATCCTGCGCGGCTTTGACGCCGAAATCGGGCCGTTCGTCAGCGGCGAGATGGAAAAGGCGGGCGTGCGCGTGCTGTACTTCGCGCAGGCCCAGGCCGCCACGATGGAGGACGGCCTCAAGACCGTCGCCTTCATCGACAAGCAGACGGATGAATCCTACCGCGTCAGCGCAGAGGAGATTTTCGTCGCCTCCGGCATCGTGCCCAACACCGACCCGCTGGACCTCGGGGCCGCGGGCGTGGTGACCGACCAGAACGGCTACATCCCCACCGACGAGCGCATGGCCACCAATGTGCCCCACATCTGGGCGCTGGGGGACATCAACGGGCGCTATCAATTGCGCCACAAGGCCAACTACGAAGCCGGCATCCTCAACGACAACCTCTACGGCGAGGGCGCCCTGCGGGCCCGCTACGACAGCGTGCCCCGGGCGGTGTTCACCCACCCCCAGGCCGCGAGCGTGGGGCTCACCGAATTCGAGGCCAAGGCGCTGCACGGGGACGCGGTGCGCGTGTACACCAACCGCTACTCGTCCGTCGTCGCGGGCCGCGCCATGGGATACCGCAAGAGCGCGGAGGACGACGGGTTCGCAAAGATCGTCTGCGGGGAGGACGGGCGCATCCTGGGCGCGCACATCGCGGGGCCGCAGGCGGCGACGCTCGTGCAGCCCTACGCCTACCTCATGCACGCGGGCGGGCCGGAGCAGGCGGAGAACCCGGGCACCTGGATGCCCGTTGCCCGCGCCATGACCATCCACCCCGCCTTCAGCGAACTGGCGGCGTGGGCGCTGATCTACGCGCCGCAGCAGACCATCTACTGACACCTGTATACATACAAGACCGCCCCAGCGCACTGCCGGGGCGATCTTACGCTGCGGACCAACCAGGATTACGCCGTGGCGCCGGGGGCCGCGGCGCCGCTTTCGTCCTCGCGGTACGCGGGGAACAGCACGGTGATCTCCGTCCCATGCCCCACCTCGCTGCGCAGCCCTACGGCGGCGCGGTGGAACTCCGCGGCGTGCTTGACGATGGACAGCCCCAGGCCCGTGCCGCCTGTCTGCTTGGAGCGGCTCGGATCCACGCGGTAGAAGCGCTCGAACACCAGGGCGCGGTGCTCCGGCGCGATGCCGATGCCGGTGTCCTTCACCCGCAGCAGCACGTGCGCGCCGCCGCCGCGCACCTCCGCCTCCACCGTCCCGCCCTCCGCGTTGTACTTGACCGCGTTGTCCAGCAGGTTGGCGCACATCTCCATGAGCAGCGTCGGGTCCCCGCGCACGAAGGCGTCCGAGCCCCTGTAGCGCAGGGTGACCTTCTTGTCCGCCGCGGCGGCCTGGAATGACTCGATGGCCTCGCGCGCCACGTCGTGCAGGTTGACCCTGTCCATCCTTCCCGCGGGATACCCCTCGTCCAGCTTGGACAGGTGCAGGATGTCCTCCACCAGGCGCAGCATCCGCCCGCTCTCCCGCTCGATGAGGCCGTAGGTCCGCTCCAGGTCCTCCGGGCGCACCATCCCGGCGGCGAGCAACTCGGCATACCCGCGGATGGTGGTCAGCGGCGTGCGCAGCTCGTGGGACACGTTGGCCGTGAACCGCTTGCGCATGCCCTCGCCCGCGACCTTCTCGGTCTGGTCCGCCAGCAGCAGCACCGCGCCTTCGCGGCCCCGCAGGCGCCCGCCGTAGAGGGCGAGGCTGCGGCCCTCCCGGGACAGCGTGCGCTCCCCCGAGCCGGCCTTGCGCAGGTCCTCCAGCAGCGCCATCATCTCCGGGCTGCGGTTGGCCTCGGTGACGTGCCGCCCCAGGACGGCCTCCTCGGTGACGCCCAGCATCTGGCAGGCGCTCTGGTTGATGAGGATGACGGTCTCGTTCGGCCCCAGCGCGATGAAGCCCTCGCGCATCCCGGCCACCAGCGCGTCCAGCTCGTCCCGCCTGGCCTCCAGCGCCTCCATGCGCGCCCGCACCTGCCGGTTCTGCGCCACGGCCCGGCGCACCACCGGCAGCAGCTCGTCGGGCACCGAGGCGTCCTCTGGATGGTCCGGGTCCAGCGCCGAAAGCGGCGCGGTCATCCACTTGGCCGCCAGGCGCGACGCGAGCGCGGCAAGCAGCGCGAGGGCGGCCGCGCCCGCGAGCACGGCAAGCCCCATGCCCGGCCCCGCGCCAGCGAGAAGCAATACCCCCAGCGCGATGCCCGCGCAGAACGCGCCAAACAGGAAGAAGGCGAGGAACAGGCGTCTTCTCATTCCGGTATGTGCGCTTCATCGGACAGCCGGTACCCCGCGCCGCGCCGGGTCTCGATCAGCGGGGCGGCGGGCCCCAGCTTGCCCCGCAGCGTACGCACGTGCATGTCCACCGTGCGCGTGTCTCCCGCATAATCCACGTCCCACACATGGCTGAGCAGCTGCTCGCGGCTGAAGACGATGCCGGGGTTTTCCATGAGGAACTGGAGCAGGCGGAACTCGAGGTTGGTGAGCGGTACCGGGGCGCCGCCCACGGTCACCTCGCGGCGGGCCGCGTCCAGCGCGACCGGGCCGGCGTGCAGCGCCCCCGCCCCCCGCTGGCCCGCGCTGCGGCGAAGCACCGCGCGCACGCGGCTGAGCAGCTCCATGATGCCGAACGGCTTGACGATATAGTCGTCCGCCCCCAAATCGAGCGAGCGCACCTTATCCATCTCCGACCCCTTCGCGGTCAGCATGATGACGGGCACGCCCCGCGTGCGCCCCTCTGCCTTCATCATCGTCAGCAGCCGGGTGCCGTCCATACCCGGCAGCATCTGGTCGAGCAGGACCAGCTCCGGTACCCTCGCGCGCAGGGCGTCCAGGAAGGCCCTGCCGTCGGCGAAGCCCTCCGCCTCGTACCCGGCCTGGCGCAGCGCGTACAGCACGAGGTCGCGGATGGCGGGGTCGTCCTCCACCGAGAAGATCACGAGAGGCGATCCCCCTTGTACACGCCCGTGACGGCGAACTCGACCCATTCGGCGATGTTGACCGCATGGTCGGCGCTGCGCTCGAAGTACTTGGCGATCATCAGCATGTCCAGCAGCTGCATGCCGCTGGGCGTGATGCCCAGCTTGGTGAAGGAGTTGAACTGCTCCATCAGGTCCGCCTTCACCTGGTCGAACAGGTCGTCCACGATGTCGTCGTCCTTCTTGACCTGCCGCGCCAGCTCCACGTCGCGTGCCACATAGGCGTCCACGGCGCGGTGGACCATGCGCGCCGTCTCCTCCGCCATGGCGGGGAGGTGGCCCGGCATGGGCATCAGGGCGCCCTCCACAGGCATCGTGAGGATTTCCGCGATGTCCGACGCCTGGTCCGCGATGCGCTCCATGTCGGTGATCATCTTCAGCGCCGCCGAGATGATGCGAAGATCGCGCGCGACGGGCTGCTGCATGAGGATGATGCGCAGGCACAGCGTCTCGATCTCGCGCTCCTTGCGGTCCACCTCGTCGTCGCCGTCCCGCAGCGCCGCGGCCGCCTCCTTGTCGCGGGTCATCAGCAGCGCGCCCGCGCTCTCGATGGCGCGCTCGATCATGCTCCCCATCGCGATCATCTCGGTGTTGAGCTTGAGCATCTGCTCCTCAAAGCGCGTGCGCATCAGCCGAACCTCCCGGTGATGTAGTTCTCGGTGCGGACGTCCGCGGGATAGGAAAACAGCTGCTGCGTGTCATTCATCTCGATCATCTCCCCGAGCAGGAAGAAGGCGGTGACGTCGCTGATGCGCGCGGCCTGCTGCATGTTGTGCGTGACGATGACCACAGTGTATTCCTTCTTGAGTTCCAGGACAAGGTCCTCGATCTTGGAGGTCGAGATCGGGTCCAGGGCGCTGGTCGGCTCGTCCATGAGGATGACCTCCGGCTGCACCGCGAGGCAGCGCGCGATGCACAGGCGCTGCTGCTGCCCGCCGGAGATGGCCATCGCGCTCTTCCTGAGGTCGTCCTTGACCTCATCCCACAGCGCGGCCTTCACGAGCGAGCGCTCGACGATCGCGTCCAGCTTGACCTTGCTGCGCACCCCGTGCGAACGGGGGCCGTAGGCGATGTTGTCGTAGATGCTCATCGGGAAGGGGTTGGGCTTCTGGAAGACCATGCCGACGCGCTTGCGCAGGAGGTTCACGTCGCTGGCGGGCGAATAGATGTCCATGTCGTCCAGCATCAGGCTCCCGGTCACGCGGCACCCGGGGATCAGGTCGTTCATGCGGTTGAGGGTGCGCAGCAGCGTGGACTTGCCGCACCCCGACGGGCCGATGAGCGCGGTGACCTCCGTCTCCCGTATCTGCATGCCCACGTTGATGAGCGCCTGGGCGGCGCCGTAGAAAAGGTTCACGTCCCTGATGTCGAACTTGACCCGGCCGCGGGCGCCTTCGCCCGTGGAGTTCGGCTTGAATGCGAGCTGTGTCATCCCTTACCCCTTCATGGTGAGCTTCTTCGCGACGAAGGCCGACAATGCGTTCATCAGCGCGACGACGGCCAGCAGCACGACGGCCACGGCGAACGCCTCGTTGACGTAGCGGCCTTCCTGCTGCAATTGGAACAGGTGGACGGCGAGGGTCCGCCCCGAGTCGGAGAGCCCCGCCACGCGGTGCGCGGTGCCGGAGGTGAAGATCAGGGCCGCGGTCTCGCCGGAGATGCGGCCGATGGACAGGATGACCGCCGCCAGGATGCCCGGCATGGCGACGGGCAGCGCGATGCGCACCGTCGTGCGCAGCCTGCCGGCGCCAAGCCCGAAGCTGCCCTCCCGGTAGCTCAGGGGGACCGCCAGCAGCGATTCCTCGGTCTGCCGCAGGATCAGCGGCAGCGTCATGACCGCCAGGGTCAAGGCGCCGGCCAGGATGGAGTTGCCCATGCGCAGCGCGATGACGAACGCCATCATGCCGAACAGCGCGTAGATGATGGAGGGGATGCCGGCGAGCGTCTCGGCGGTCACGCGGATCAGGCGGACCAGCCTGCTGCCCCGCTTCGCGTACTCCGCGAGGTAGATGCCGCCGAACACCCCGACAGGGACCGAGAACAGCAGCGCCAGCCCCGTCATCGTCAGCGTGTTGAGGATGGCGTGGAGCATCGACACGTTCCTCGACGTGTACTTCCACTCGAACAGCGACGGCTTGAGGTGCGGCACGCCGTTGACGAGGATGTAGCCGACGATGAGGACCAGCACGCCCATCGTCGCGGCGCCCGACAGCCAGCACAGGGCCCTGAGGATGATGGAGCCTGCGCGCCTGCCCCGGCGCGCGGGGACGCTGACGTCGACTCCGTTGTAGGTCTGGGCGGATATGGCGCTCACTGGACGACCCTCCTGCGGTTGAAGAACGAGAACAGGAAATTGACGGCGAGGACGATGACGAACAGCACGAGCCCGGTGGCGACGAGGCTCTCGGCGTGCAGGTCGGCCGCGTAGCCCATTTCCATGAGCACGTTGGTCGTGAGCGTGCGCACGCCGTTCAGGACCCCGGTCGGCAGGCGGGGGTTGTTGCCCGCGACCATGATGACCGCGGTGGTTTCCCCGATGGCGCGCGCGACGCCCAGCACCAGGCCCGAGACGATGCCCGGGCGCGCGGCGGGCACGACGGCGCGGAACACGCTGCCCTCGTGCGTGGCGCCCAGCGCGAGGCTGCCTTCGTAGTATCCGCGCGGGACCGCGCCCAGGGCCGCCAGCGACGTCTGGATGACCGTCGGCAGGATCATGATGCCCAGCAGCAGGCTCGCGACCAGCACGCTCTTGCCGGTGCCGCCGAAGGTGTTGCGCACGAACGGCACCAGCAGCATCATGCCGAAGAACCCGAACACGACCGAGGGGATGCCCGCCAGCAGCGCGACCGCCGGCTTCATGGCCCGGACCACCGGGGCGGGCGCGAACCTCGCCATCAGGATGGCGGTCAGCACGCCGACGGGCGCACCGAACAGCAGCGCGCCGAATGTCACCACAAAACTGCCGACGATCATCGGCAGGATGCCGAACACCCCGCGAAGCGGCGCCCACTCCGTGCCGGACACGAAGGCAATCGGGGAGTATTTCGCGAAGAACGGCAGGCCGTTCACGAACAGGAAGGCGCAGATCGCGCCGACCGCCAGGATGCAGACGCACGCGGAGGCCAGGAACAGCCCCCGCATGAGCCTTTCGGACAGATGTTCCCGCTGCGCCATCGTTACTCGCCGAGCGCGGCCCAGGTCGCGGCCTCGCCGGTGAAGATGCGCCGGACCTGCTCCAGGGTGAGGTCTTCGACAGGGTTGGCGAGGTTCACGATGACGGCGATGCCGTCCACGCCGATCGCCATGGCGGAAGCGCCCTGCGCAGCCTCGCTGTCCTTGAGCGCGCGGGAGGCCATGCCGATGTCATAGGAGCCGTTGAGCGCGTTGGTGACCCCGGCCGTGGACCCGGTGGCCTGCACGTCCACCGTCACCCCGGGATGGATCTCCATGTAGGCTTCCGCCAGGAGCTCCATCACGGGGGCGACGGACGTGGAGCCGCCAATCGTCAAACTGCCGGACAGCCCGGACGCCTGCGCGTATTCCGGGGCGTCAACGGCCGCGGGAACGAGCCCGTCCTCCGCCACGACCTCCTGCCCTTCCCGGCTCATGATGAAGGACACAAAATCCTTGGCGAGCGGGTCGGCCAGTTCACCGGCCATGACCAGGTTGAAGGGGCGCGCGACGGGGTATGCGCCGGAAAGGATGGTTTCCTGTGTGGCCTCCACGCCGTTCACCCGCACCGGCTTGACCGTGCCGTTGTGCTGCACCGCGGAGATGGAGGCGTATCCAATGCCCCAGGGATTGGAGGCGACGGTCGTGATGACCAGCGAGGTGCCGTTCACGAAGTCCGCCTCGAGGTAGGTGCGGTCGATTTCCTGGCCCGCCTCGTTCTTCTGCATCACGCCGGTCAGTTCGACAAACGCGCCGCGGGTGCCGCTGCCTTCCTCGCGGGACACGACGGCGATTTGCCGCGAGGCGTCGAACTGCGCCAAGGCGGGGACGCTTACAGCGATGACGGCAAGGAAAAGGGCAATGGCTTTCACGAATCTCATTTCAAAACCTCCGTACGTTTGCGCGTTGTTGGCGCGATACCAACATAAACCCGGAATGTAAACAGGCGGGCGCATCCGTGTAAAGCCTGTGTAAAGCATTCAGGCCTTCCCGCAAGCACCTGTATCGCCGGGCAATTTCCGTAACCAAAATG